>JBAZGT010000003.1 GCA_041652735.1 Dehalococcoidales bacterium
TACCGTTTGTTTAAACTTCCCGGTATACGGTTTCCCTTTTGGCATAAAAATACACCCCTAAAGTTATTTCCAGCATATCATACTGTCCAACTTTAGGGGTGCAGTTCATTTTAGGCCCCCCCTTTAATTTCCGTTAAAAACCCCGGCGGCTAGTCTGCTTTTTCTTCTTCCTCGAAAGCGGTAATGGCCACCAGCTTGTCGCCCTCATCCAGCGTCATAACCCTGACGCCCTGGGTGCTGCGGCCCTGGGTGGTGATGCCGTGCTTGGGGTCGTCTTCCTTGACCGGGGTGCGGGTCATCATGCCTTCCGCGGAAATCAGCATCACCTGGTGCTGCGGCGTCACTACCCGGGAGGCGGTGACATCGCCGGTCTTGTCCACTATCTTGAAAGTCCTCACGCCGCTGCCGGAGCGGTGCTGCTGCGGGTACTGGTCAACCGGGGTTACCTTGCCGTAGCCTTTCTCGGTGACTACCAGCACGTAGCCCTCCGGGATGATGCGGTCCATGCTGATAATGCCGTCGCCATCGGCCACGCGCATGGCGCGCACGCCGCCGGAGGTCCGGGACGCCGCTCTCAGGCCGGCCACGTCAAAGCGGATGGACTGTCCTTTACGCGTTACCAGGAGAACATCGTCCTTGTCCTTGGCCAGGCAGACGGATACCAGCTCGTCATTGGAGGCCAGGTCCATGGAGATAAGCCCGCTGCTCCGCACGGCGACGAACTTGTCCACCGCCGTCTTCTTGATCTCGCCCAGCTTGGTGGCCATCAGCAGGAAGGAGCCCGGCATCAGGCCGTTGGCGGCCACCATCGCCGTCACGCGCTCGCCATCGGTGATGGAAAGCAGGTTGATGATGGCCAGCCCCTTGGAAGTGCGGGTGGCGCCGGCGGGTATTTCATGGCATTTCAGGTAAAATACCTTGCCTTTGTTGGTAAAGAAAAAGAGGTCGTCATGGGTGTCCGCCACGGTGAGTATCATCACGGCGTCCTCTTCCCGGGTGACCTGACCGATAATGCCCTTGCCGCCGCGGTGCTGGAGCGCGTAATACTTGGACGGTATCCGCTTGATGAAGCCGCGACTGCTCAGGGTGACCACGACCCGTTCGTGGGGGATAAGGTCTTCCTCGGTGAAGTCCAGCTTGCCCTGCTCGACGATTTCCGTGCGGCGCTTGTCACCGTACTTGGACTTGAGGTCGACCATGTCCTGAGATATTACCGTCAGGATGCGGCGGGGGTTGGCCAGCAGGTCTTCCAGGTAAGAGATGGTCTTGATGACCTCGGCGTATTCTTCTTCAATCTTCTGTCTTTCCAGGTTGGCCAGGCGCCTTAACTGCATATCCAGGATGGCTTGCGCCTGAAGCTGGGAAAGCGAGAACTGACTCATGAGGTTTTTCCGGGCGGCTTCCGCCGTCTCCGATTCCCGGATGCAATGTATAATAGCGTCGATATTGTCCAGCGCGATTCTAAAGCCCTCTAAAATATGGGCGCGGGCTTTAGCCTGTTTCAGCTCAAATTTGCTGCGCCGGGTAATGACTACCTTGCGGAAATCTATATAGGCCTGCAAGGCTTCCCGGAGGCTGATGACCCGGGGCTGACCGTCCACCAGCGCCAGCATGTTCACGAAGAAGGAAGTCTGCATGGCGGTGTGCTTGAAGAGGTTGTTGAGCACCTGCTGCGGCTGGGAGTCCCGCTTCAGCTCGATAACGATGCGCATCCCCTGCCGGTCGGACTCGTCACGGAGGTCGCTGATGCCCTCGATTTTCTTGTCTTTGACGAGGTCGGCGATGTTTTCAACCAGGGCCGCCTTGTTGGTCTGGTAAGGCAGTTCGCTGACGATTATCTGGCGCTTGCCGGCGGCGTTGACGCTGGTGATATGGGCCTTGGCGCGCACCACCACCTTGCCGTGGCCGGTGGCGTAGGCGTTCTGGATACCCTCCCGGCCCTGGATAATGCCGGCGGTGGGGAAGTCCGGCCCTTTTACTATTTTGGTCAGGTCTTCTATATTGGCCTGGGGGTTATCGATGAGGTAGGTGATAGCGTCCGCAATCTCGTTGAGGTTGTGGGGGGGAATGTTGGTGGCCATGCCCACCGCGATGCCGGAGCTGCCGTTTAAAAGCAGGTTGGGCAGCCGGGCGGGGAGCACCGTGGGCTCCTGGAGGCTGTCATCGTAGTTCGGCATGAATTCTACGGTTTCTTTTTCGATGTCGACCAGCATTTCCTCGGCGATTTTCGCCAGTTTTGCTTCTGTATAACGCATGGCGGCCGGCGGGTCCGCGTCGACACTGCCGAAGTTGCCCTGGCCGTACACCAGGGGATAACGCATGGAAAAGTCCTGGGCCAAACGCACCATGGCATCATAAATGGATGAATCGCCATGCGGATGGAATTTACCCATGACATCGCCTACGATACGGGCGCTCTTGCGGGTGGCCCCGCTGTAATGCAATCCCATTTCGTTCATGGTAAAAAGTATGCGCCGGTGCACCGGTTTCAACCCGTCCCGCACATCCGGCAGGGCCCGCGCCACGATAACGCTCATGGCGTAATCCAGGTAGGAGCCCTTCATTTCGTCTTCGATATTTACAGTTCTGACTGTGCCAGAAACCATTAGCGGCCGTACCTCCTATTCATCATCGTTCCCCGTGTCATCATTGGCTTCCTCGGCCTCTTCCGGCAGCACTTCCACTTCATCGCCGCCGATGATGGTATAGCCGGATTCGTCTTCTTCATCGCCATCCGCTTCCACTTTCAGGAGTTTATCACTGCCGTAAGAGCGGAACTCCTCCATGCCCTTAGGCGGGAAAGACAGCTTGCCGGCCTGGCTGGGGTCCTGGTAGGTCTCCCGCACCATGATCGTCATGCCTTCCGCGGTGGACTTGACCACCAGCGCCGTGTACTTGTTGCCGCCCAGCATCAGCCGCACCAGCCGCTGGCCCTGCTTGGGCTCTACTTTGCCCAGGTATTCCCCGCGGCCGTTTTGCACCACCAGGGAAGAGCCCTCCACCTTGACCACGGCCTTGTCCCCAGCCACGGTGAGGGCGCGTTTTTCCTTTTGCGCCAGCTCCACCAGGGTGACCACCCCGGCCTTGCCGATTTCCTCGATGAACTGCTCCGGCTCCACCCTGTCCGTTTCCACTTCCGTTTTGTGGGAGTCTTTCAGGTCATTCAGGCGCCGCAAATTGCGGTTGGCGATGGCGTTATAGGGGTCCAGTTTTACCGCCCGGCTGTAGGCGTCCCTGGAAAGCTTGTATTGCCCCAGCTCCAGGTAGGCCCGGCCCAGGCGGTTCAGGGTGTCCACGTCCTCCGGGCAGGTACCCAGGATTTCCTTGTTTACCTCCACGGCTTCCTGCCACTTGGCCCGCATAGCGAGGTCGATAGCTTCTTTGCTGCGCTGTTCGCGGTATCTTATCTGTTTTTCATCATCACGTGTCATTTACATCCTCGAAATAAGGTAGATTAAGGTTTTATTCTACACCAGTGGAATAAGCCATACAAGGGGATATCTTAAAACCGTTCAGCCGCTGTTCACGGCAAGCCCGCCGCGGCGCCGCGGCACAGTTGCCGCGCCCTCCGGCAAGACCATTGCCCGCCCCGGTTCCGGCGCCGGGGCCAGTGCAGAAAAGAATCCTTTTCCTTATCGCTAAACGACCTCTTTATCAGACATAAAATGCAAATAATTTGACAATAGCTCCGGTCTTAGCTACAATTTTTAGTAGAAGCCTGTTATAAATTTTAAAGGAGTTCAGGTTAAAATGCAAGATAAAGTTAAAGAGGTACTGGACAAAGTCCGCCCGTATCTGGTGCAAGACGGAGGCAACGTGGAGCTGGTGGCGGTGGACGGCGGTACTGTTAAAGTTAAGCTCGTCGGCGCGTGCGCCGGCTGCCCCCATTCCAAGATGACTTTAAAGAACGGCATCGAGAAAATACTCAAGCAGGAAATCCCGGAAGTCAAAGAAGTTATAGCCGTTTAACCTCCCCCGTCCCCCCTTTAAGTGTCCTTATCCAGCTCAAATGCCCGGTGCAAAGCACGCACGGCGTCTTTAATCCGGGCTTCTTCTATGATACAGGTTATCCTGATTTCAGACGTGGTAATCAGCTGTATGTTGACGCCCTCTTTGCTCAGCGTTTCAAACATCCTGGCGGCGTAGCCCGGCGCGTTCTGCATGCCGGTGCCGATGATACTGATTTTCCCCAGCCTGGGGTCGCCCACGCATTCGGCGGCGCCGATGGAATCAGCTATAGGCTTGACCACCGCCAGGGCCGCCTCCAGCTGCCCCTTGGTCACCGTGAAGGTGAGGTCGGTAATGTTTTTAATGCTGGCGTTCTGGACGATGGTATCCACGCTGATGCCGGCCTGCGCCAGGGGCACGAAGATGCCGGCGGCGATGCCGGGATGGTCGGGCACGCCGACCACGGTTATCTTGGCGACATCAAGGTCATAGGCGATGCCTCTCACCTTATTGCGTATTTCCATAGACACCTCTTTTTGAATTAACGTACCGGGTTTATCGTTGAAGCTGGAAGCCACCAGGATAGGGACGCTGAACAGCTCGCCCAGCTCCACGGCGCGGGGATGGATGGCCTTGAAGCCGTAGGTGACCATCTCCAGCATTTCCTCATAGCTGATATCCGCCAGCTTCCTGGCTTCCGGGAGGAGGCGGGGGTCGGTGGTATAAATGCCGTCCACGTCCGTGTACCTTTCGCAGCGCCCGGCCTTGAGGCTGGCAGCCAGCGCCACGGCCGTCGTGTCCGAGCCGCCGCGGCCCAGGGTGGTGATATCCAGGTCCTCGGTGACGCCCTGGAAGCCGGCGACGATGACGATATTGCCTTTTTCCAGCTCCCGGAGAATGCGGGCAGGCTCGATGCTGGTAATCCTGGCGCGGTTGTAGGCCGCGTCCGTGCGGATGCCGGCCTGCGCCCCGCTGAGGCTGATGGCGGGCTGGCCCATGCTGTGCAGCGCCATGGCCAAAAGCGTACTGGCCACCACCTCCCCGGTGGAGAGCAGCACGTCCAGCTCCCGCTTGTCCGGGAACTCGTTAATCTGGTAGGCCATTTTAACCAGGTCATCAGTGGTATCACCCATGGCGGAGACGACCACCACCACCTGGTGGCCCGTTTCCCGCGTATTGACGATGCGCTGGGCGACGTTCTTGATTCTTTCCGCCCCCGCCACCGATGAGCCGCCGTATTTCTGGACGATTAGAGACATATGTTTTGTTCCTCAACTAAACCGAATAAGCGCGCGCCGGAATGATAGCGTCAGCCAGTCCTCAATTACTCTTTCACTCAATTGCGCAATTGCGTATTTACTCATAATTGTTCCGCTCACCCTGAGCTTGTCGAAGGGCATAGCCTCATGGTTCGACAGGTCCCGATTCCTTCGTCATGTCCCGATTCCCTATGGTCATGCGGGACACCGGATGAGGGACGAATCGGTGCGGGATGGCGATAAAATCGCTCACTCACCATGAGCGGGAAATATCGACGCCCTATTTCCCCGCCAGCGCCCCCATTATTTTATACCCTTCCCTCATAAATACGCCAGTCCGCCGGGCCTCCGCCTCCGTAAAGCGGGCCGCCCCGTTAGCGCTTATCCCCTTGCCCCACCGTAAAAACGGGACAGGGTCCGCGGTATGGGTGCGGGCAACCAAGGGGGTGGGGTGGTCCGGCATGATTAAAACGCGGAGGTCGCCGCTAAAGCCGCGCAGCCGGCCGATGATATCCCGGTCCACATCCTCAATGGCTTTTATCTTTTCGTCGATATGCCCGCCGTGGCCGGCTTCATCCGGCGCTTCCACGTGCACCACCACCAAATCATGAGTATTTAAGCTCGATAAAGCGCCGGCGGCCTGGGCGGCATGGTCGCTTTCCGGCCCGTCCGTCACACCTTTAATATCCAGAATATCCATATCCGCCATCATGGCCAGGCCCCGCAGCAAATCCACCCCGGAGGTCAGGGCGGCGCGGAGGCCGTAGGCTTTTTGAAACGGGGGCATGGCCGGCACCTGCCCGCTGCCCCAGAAAAGCCAGATGGTACTGGCCGTCAGATTACCCCGCTCAAGGCGCGCCCTGTTGATTTGGCTGCTTCTCAGGACGGTCTCAGAGCGGGCCATGAGGTCGCGGAGGAAGTCGCTCCCCGGCCCCGCGGGCATAAAGTCCGCCGCCGTCTTACCGGGGATATCGTGGGGCGGGGTACAGACAGCCTGCAATATTTCCGGCCGGCCTTTGATTTTTAAAATATGGCGGAAGCCCACGCCGGGGTAGAATTTTACGCCCGGGCCGCCCAGCTCTTGATTGAGCTCCTTAATGATTTCCGTGGCTTCCGCCGTGGTGATATGCCCGGCGCTGTAGTCGTTCATTTTACCATCGCTAACGTTCACCAGGTTGCAGCGGAAGACCGCTTCATCCGGCGCGACGTCTATCCCCAGGCTTTTAGCCTCGATGGAGGCGCGGCCTTTGTAGTAGATAACGGGGTCGTAGCCCATGACGGACATGCAGGCGCAGGCGCTGGAAGGCTCCATGCCCGGGGGCACGGTCTGCGCCAGCCCTAAAGCGCCCCGGGCGGTGAGGGCGTCCAGGTGGGGGGTGCGGGCCAGCTCCAGGCTGGTCCGGCCGCCTCTGTCCGGGATGGGCAGTCCGGCGGCGCCGTCGATAATCAAAACGATGTACTTCATATATTTTTACTCACTTGCGCAATTACTCTTATGCGCATTTGCGTTATTACTCCCCCTATCCCCCCGCTCCCGGGTCCCGATTTACAACGGGATGACAAATTAAAGCTTTTCTTGCCTTATTGGCCGCCATAGCCGTATAATATGGGGCGGCGGGGCGTAGCGCAGCTTGGTTAGCGCGCAGCGTTCGGGACGCTGAGGTCGGTGGTTCAAATCCACTCGCCCCGACCATCCCTCTTAAAGTCCCTGGTAGGTGCGCTCATTACGGCGTAGAACATCAAGTATTTCTACTATTTTTTGTTTATCCCCAACGTTATAGATAACCCTATAATTACCAACCCGTATCCTGTAATTTTCTCTGGTTTTCAATTGCTTCACGCCGAAAGGCCGCGGATTTCCCGCCAGCTCCCCGATTTTTAGTCTGACCCTCTCATAGTCTTTCTGGTTCAGGTCAAGAAGCTCTTTTTCCGCTCGTGGTTTGATGATTACTTCGTATTTCACTCGTTTTTATGTTTCTCTTTCCACTTACGGTCTAGCTCTTCCAGAGTTATGTATTCCTTCTCCGGATTATTCGCAGCTTCCATCGCGGCTCTCTCATCTTCTTCCAGGTCCAGCATTTCCAGCACGGCTTCCCGGATGAGGTTGGCCATGGAGGTCCGGCGCTCGAAGGCGAGGCGGCGCAGCTCTTCGTGGTGCTCTTGGGTTAAAAATATCGTCGTCCTCTTCAAGGCGGTTTTCTTTTTAGCTTTGGATTTGGTTAATGTCATCTTCATCACCCCCAGGGAACATACTAGCATATAAACATATATATGTCTATATGTTGGTTATAATTAGATATATTTTCCCGCCCCAGGCATCCTCAATCAACCTCTTTTTTCGCTTCCTCCCAGAGGCCGTCCCACTCCTGGAATGAGAGCGACTGCAGCTCCCGGCCGCGCCGCCGGGCTATTTCTTCCACTTTAACGAAGCGGCGGTAGAACTTCCGGTTGGCTTCACGCAAAGCCGACTCCGGGTCCACGCCCTCCCAGCGCGCGTAGTTGACGATGGTAAAAAGCAGGTCGCCGATTTCCTGCGCTTTCTCTTCCTGACTGGCCGCCGCCTTTATCTCCGCCACCTCTTCGGCAATCTTATCGATGACCCCCTCCAGGTTTGGCCACTCGAAGCCCACACGCACCGCCCGGCGGGATATTTCATAAGCGTAAGCCAGGGCCGGCATCTGCGGCGGCACGCCCGCCAGCATGGACTTGCCCTCCGCCCGCTCTTCCTTTTTCAGCTGCTCCCAGTTGTGCATCACCTCTTTGGCGTCTTTGACCTTGGTGCCGCCGAAGATATGCGGGTGGCGGCGTATCAGCTTGGCCGATATGCCCCCCACCACGTCCCCGATTTCAAACTCGCCGCTGTCTTTGGCTATCTGCGCGTGCAGCACTATCTGCAATAGCAGGTCGCCCAGCTCCTCGCAAAGCGCCGCGGCGTCCTTACCGTCCAGCGCCTCCAGGGCTTCGTAAGCCTCCGCAAGCAGGTTTTCCCGCAGCGTTTGGTGGGTCTGCTCCTTGTCCCAGGGGCAGCCGTCCGGCCCGCGCAGTCGGGCGATGATGCCGGTCAAAGTATCGAACTTGTTTAAATCTTCAGGCAAAGCGGGGGACCTCCTCACCGTATTTTCCGGGGACGGGTAATGGGGGGAATAAATACTCACCTGCGTTTTTGCGCAATTCCTCTTTTGCGCACTTGCGCTATTACGATTAACCGGGGAGCAATGAGCTGGTAAAGTCCCGCTGGCCGCGTATAAACTCATCGGCGGTCATGGCTTTCTTGCCCTCGTACTGTATGCGGAGCACTTTCAGGATGCCCTCGCCGGCGGCAATGCCCAGCCCGCCGTCGCCCGGTAAAGCTATCACCCTGCCCGGCTCCAGATTATTTTCGCCGGGCATCACGGCGGCCTCGTTTATCTTGAGCTGCTTGCCGCGCCAGGTGGTAAAGCAGCCCGGCCAGGGGTAATAGGCGCGCACGCGCCGCCAGATCTCCGCCGCCGGTTTCTTCCAGTCTATCTCCCCCTCCTCCTTTTTTACCTGCCCGAAGTAGCTGGCGCCGGCTTCATCCTGGACGCGGGGCGCAATCTCCCCGCGCAGCCAGCCGGTCAGCGCTTCCTCCAGCAGGTGCGCCCCGATTATGGCAAGCTTATCGGCCAGGGTCCCGGTGTTGTCCAGGGGGGATATGGGTACGGCCGCCGCCGCCAGCACCGGCCCGGTGTCCAGTTTTTTCCTGACCAGCTGCACGGTGACGCCGCTGAACGCGTCCCCGGCCAGTATCGCCGCCGCCGCCGGTGAAGCGCCCCGGTGCCTGGGCAACAGGGAAAAATGGACGTTCAGGCACTGGAACGGCGGTATATCCAGCAGGGCCTGCGGCAGTATCTGCCCGAAGGCGCATACCACGATGACGTCCGGCTTTAAAGCCGCCAGCTCCGCCAGGGCTTCCGGCGTCCGCACGCTTTCCGGCTGCATTATCTTTAGTCCCCGCCCCGCCGCCTCCTCTTTTACCGCGGAGGCCGTCATGCCCCGCCCGCGGCCGGCCGGGCGGTCCGGCTGGGTATATACCGCCGCCACCTCCCGGCCGCTGTCCAGCAGCTGCTCCAGGGAAGGCACGGCGAACCGGGGTGAACCCATGAAAACTATACGCATTTTCTTACTCCAAACGCCAAAATTGTATCACTAAAATATTTTTTTTACCACCGCACGTCACCAAGCGAGGGACACCAGTAAACCCGCAATAAACACAGGTTTAAAGAGCTAACACGAGCGCTCAGGCGGTAAAAACGGCTGGTTGCCGCCCCCACAAAATTTGCATGGCACGGGTTTCCGGTTGTATGCTATGTGTTGTTATTGAGTTAATCATTTTTTAACTTTGTAACGCCTCCAGACCCGCCGGGTCAGGCGGTATACCCGGATATATTTTATCAGAGGTATACTTGTGCCCAAAATTGATAGGAGAATTATCTAAGGATTACCGGTAACTGCGGTAGCCATTTGGATTTTTTATGGATTCTATTAGACCCAGAACGCCCCGGGAAATATGGGAGATTGCCCTCGGTGACCTTCAGGTGCAGGTCAGCAAGCCCAATTTTCGCACCTGGTTCAGCAAGACGGTAGGCCTCGGCTACCAAAATAACGAGTTCGTCATCGGCGTGCCGAACACCTTCGCCGCCGAATACCTGGAGAAAAACCAGCGCTCCCTGATTGAAAAATCCCTGGCGGGCCTGACCGCGCCGGATGTCAGCGTGGCTTTCCAGGTCAACGGCCACTCCCATCACTCCGCCGCCGGGGCGGATAAAGCCCCGTCCATTCCCGCCGCCCCGCCCGTTTACACCCGGCTGAACCCGGACTACATCTTCGATTCCTTTATAGAAGGCGGCAGCAACCGCATGGCCCGCGCCGCGGCGCTATCCGTAGCGCAGAACCCGGGACACAGCTACAATCCGCTCTTTATCTACGGCGGCGCCGGCCTGGGCAAGACCCATTTGCTCCACGCCATCGGTCAGGCGGCCATCGCCAACCATATCAACGTCATCTGCACCAGCGCCGAGCAGTTCACCAACGAGTTCGTCGCCGCCCTGCGCGAAAGGAACACCGAGGACTTCCGCAACAAGTACCGCAGCATCGGGATGCTGCTTATCGACGACATCCAGTTTATCGGCGGCAAAGAGCAGACCGAGGAAAGCTTTTTCCATACCTTCAACGAGCTGCACAACACCAACCGCCAGATAGTCATTACCAGCGATTGCCCCCCCAAGTCCATGCCGCTCCTCGAGGAGCGGCTGCGCTCCCGTTTCGAGTGGGGACTTATCGTGGACATCCAGCCGCCGGACTACGAAACGCGGCTGGCCATTTTGGAGTCCAAGGCGCGACAGAAGAATTTCAGCGTCCCCCGGGAGGTCCTTGAGCTTATCGCCAAGGAAGCCCAGAGCAATATCCGGGTGCTGGAAGGCTCGCTCAACCGCGTTTACGCCTTTGCCAAACTGATGCGGACGCCCCCCACCCTGGAAATAGCCAACCGCGCCCTGGAGGATATCGCCAGCAAGGAGTTCATGCCGGACGATATCACCCCGACGCTGATTATCGAGGCCGTGGCCGATTGCTTCCAGCTCTCCCGCGAGGCTTTGCTGGGCCGCGAGCGCGATAAGGACACCGCCCTGGCCCGCCGCCTGGCCATGTACCTCATGCGCCAGGAGACCAACTTTTCCCTGGCCCAGATAGGGCAGCAACTGGGCAACCGCGACCCCGCCTCCGTCACCAGCGCCTGCAAGAAAATAGCCAATGACATCACTATCAGCCCCTTCCTGAAGCGCAAGGTGCGCGATATCCAGCGCAGCCTGCACCAGCAGTCTCTTTCCTGATTTACCCCCGGGGCGGCGGCCATATTTCTGTTATTACGGCGGATACCCTTTTTTATCCTTTTTCAGCTTCATTTTTCTTTTTTACCGGGAGGATTTATTGCGTTTATTTTGCCCCTGTTTTGGCGGTATTTTGGGGCTTTTTTGCCGGTATATTGAGTATCTCCGGCGACGGTTTACGCCTGCGTTCACGCCTGCGCCGTTCCGGCCATCGTATTTTCCCCCCGCCGCTATATTAGTGATAGTCTTACTGTAAACCATAACCTAATACATTTAGTGTATAATCATAATTAAAACGTTGTGGGTATTTTGAGTTTATGATAGATAAAGTAGAGATAATCGTCAGGGGTGGGGATGGGGGAAGAGGGTCGGTGGGTTTCCGCCGGGAGATGTACGTGCCTTTCGGGGGGCCGGACGGGGGTGACGGCGGCAAAGGGGGGGACGTTATTATCCGGGCGGACCGCTCCACTGATACCCTGCGCTTCTTCCGCCGCAACCAGCTGTACCGCGCGTTTAATGGCGCCAACGGGGCCGGTAAGAAGATGCACGGCAGGAACGGGGAGGACATTGTCCTGATGGTGCCGGAGGGCACGCTGATAACCGGGACTGATGAAGACGGGGAAAAAGTGTTGCTGGCGGACCTGGCGGCCGCCGGGGAGCAGGCGGTAATCGCCGCGGGGGGAAAAGGGGGGTGGGGGAATGTACATTACCGTTCCTCCATTAACCAGGCGCCGCGCATCGCGCAAAAAGGAGAACCGGGAGGGGAAATAGCCATAAGCCTGGAGATGCGTGTCATCGCCGACGCCGGCATCATCGGCTATCCCAACGCCGGCAAGTCCACGCTGCTGGCGGCGGCATCCGCGGCGCATCCTAAAGTGGCGAGCTACCCCTTCACCACCCTGGAGCCGGTGCTGGGGGTGGTACCGCAGGGCCGGGAAAGCTTTATCCTGGCGGAAATTCCCGGTCTGATAGAGGGGGCGCACCTCGGCAAGGGGCTGGGCATAGACTTCCTGCGCCACGCCATGCGCACCAAAATCCTGGTACACATTGTCAGCGGGGATTCGCCCGCGCCGGTGGAAGATATCATCAAGGTCAATAACGAGCTGGCGATGTTCGACGTTTCCCTGGCGAAAAAGCCGCAAATCATCGCCCTCAATAAAATCGACCTGCCGGAAGTGCGGGAAAAGCTGGCGGAAATCAAGGAAGAGCTGGCCGCCGGTGGCATCAAAGCGTATTATATTTCCGCCGCCACCGGGGAGGGCATCCCCGGGCTGATGGCGGCGGCGTTCGAGGTATTAAAAGAGGTGACCGGCGCGGAGGAGAGCCTGGCGCCGGAGGTTAAAGTGTTCCGCCCCCAGCCCCGCGAAGCCCGCATCAGGGTGGAAAAGAAGGGGGACGAATATGTTATTTACGCTCCCGGGCTGGACCGGATTATCGCCGGGAGGGGGGTTACGGTCGGGGAGCTGCGCTGGCAGCTCAATTTCCAGCTGGAGAAACTGGGTGTGAATAAAGCCCTGCAAAAATCCGGCGTGCACACTGGTGACACAATACGCTGCGGCGACCTCACCTGGGAGTGGTCGTCCACTGACAAGGAAGGGCGGAAAATCGGGGTGCTGGGCGGCACCTTCGACCCGGTGCACCAGGGGCATATCCTGATAGCGGAGGAAGCACGGGCGGCGCTCGACCTCGACGAGGTTTTATTAATGCCGGCCGGGCAGCCCATGTCCCGCGACTATGAGAAGGTTACCACCGCCCGCCACCGCCTGGAAATGCTCCGGCTGGCCGTTGCAGACAATCCCGAGCTCAAAGTCTCCACCGTGGAAATAGAGCGCCAGGGGCCGTCCTATACCGTGGACACCATCAGCGAACTGAAGAAAGATTACGGTCGCAGCGACGAGATATATTTCATCCTGGGCTGGGACAGCCTGGCGCAGCTGCCGGATTGGCATGAGCCGAACCGCCTGGTAAGCCTGTGCTACCTGGTGGCGGTGCCGCGGCCGGGCTGGAAGCGCCCGGTCCTGAAATCCCTGGAGGGCGTGCTGCCGGGTATATCAAAAAAGGTGATATTCCTGGACAAGCCCAGGGTGGATATCAGCGCTACGGACATCCGGGAGCTGGCGCGAAAAGGGGAGTCCATCAGCCACCTCGTGCCCAAAGCGGTGGCGGAATATATCCGGAAAAACAAGCTGTATATGGAACCGTAAATGAGCAATTGCGTAACTGCGCAAATGCAGATATGCGTAATATGAAGGCGGGAGGTGAGCCATGAAAGCCATCGGCATCGTCGGCAGCCCCAGGAAAAACGGCAACACGGAAATCCTGACCGCGCATTGCCTGAAAGCTATCGCCGGGGAAGGAATAGAAACCGAACTGGTGCGGCTGGCCGGACTGGATATCCGGGGCTGTAAAGCCTGCGGCTACTGCCACGAACATAACGGCGAATGCTCCACCAAAGATGACTTCCAGCCGGTGCGCGATAAAATGCTGGCGGCGGATATCATCATCGTCGGCTCGCCGGTGTACTACGGTTCGGCCACGGCTTTGGTAAAAGGCCTGCTGGAGCGGGCGGGCTTCACCTCGCGCGGCAAATACGCCGGCAAAGTGGGCGGGCCGCTAACGGTGGCGCGCCGGGCGGGACAGAACTTCACCTTCGCCGAGCTGCTTTTCTGGTTCCACATCAACGGCATGATCAACCCCGGCTCCATTTACTGGAACGTGGCTTTCGGGCGGGAAAAGGGGGAGGTGGAAAAAGACGAGGAGGGCCTGCGCATCGTTTGGGAGTTCGGGAAGAACTGCGCCAGGGTGGCGCAAAAGCTGCGGGGATAGTACCACAGGGCTATTCCTGATGCCCCCAAACCACCGCCTTTTTCATTTTAACGCGTTTGGCGGGCTGTCAGGCGGGGGGCCGGGTTACTAAAACTGGTCATTTTATCCAGCCCCGGGTTATAATGGGGTGTCGCTAAGCAAAAACGGAGGCGCTGTCTTGCCGGAATCGGTCATCACGGAAGAACTGAACAGCCTGCTCAACGTGGAGCTGGGGCCGGAAGTTTACGAGATAGAAAAGGGCATGCTCCAGAAGTTCGCCGAGGCTATCGGCGACGAAAATCCGCGCTGGCTTAAAGAAGCGCCGCCCACTTTCCCCGCCGCCCTCGTCCCCAGGACGCTGCTCCACAAGCTCTTTAACGCGGATATCCCCCTCAAGCGCCTGCTCAACGGCACCTCCGAGCTGGAATACCTCCGGCCCATCATGGCCGGGGACGTTATTTCCGTCACGGCTAAACTTATCCGACTGCGCCAGGTGCAGGGCTCCGAAGGCCCCACCCTCTTCATGTTCACGGAAATGACTTTCACCAACCAGCGCGGCGAGGTGGCGGTGAGGGGCAAAAATACCTACATCAAGTACTGAACTCCTCTCCCTTGAGGGGAGAGGGACTGATTTGTCATTCCGGCGCAGGCCGGAATCCAGGAGGGGATAAGGGGACAAAATGCCGGAACAGGTCTATTACGAAGATATAGAGGTCGGCGCGGAGCTTCCGGCGCTGGTCAAGTACCCCACCACCATGCAGCTGGTGAAATACGCCGGCGCCTCGGGCGACTTTTATCAGATACATTATGACAAGGACTTCGCCCTGGCCAATGGGCTGCCGGGCATTATCATTCACGGCTGGCTGGCGCTGTCTTTCTTGGGGCAGATGCTGACGGACTGGCTGGGAGACGGCGGCACGCTGGTAAAAATGAGCGGCAGCTACCGGGGCATGAACAAGATCCACGAGGACATTATCTGCGGCGGCAAGATAGTCAAAAAGTACGAAGAAGACGGCAAAAACCTCGCCCGACTGGAAATCTGGGCGGAAAACCCCCAGGGCGGTAAGACCGTCACCGGCAGCGCGGTGGTAGCCCTCCCCTCCCGTCTTTCCTGAAGCGTAAATCCTCAGGTGCGTACCTGCGCAAGTCCTCAACGCCGTCATTCTGACGAAGGTCAGAATCCACTAAAACAATTCGGCACTCTTTAAGCGCCTTTGCTGGATTCCAGCCGGAGTTTACACTGAACGAAGTGAATGTGCTGTACTGACGAAAGAGCAAATGCGCAGATGCGCAATAGTAAGCCCTGTCCTTGCTAAAAACCGCCGCTCACCCTGAGCCCGTCGAAGGGTGAGTAACCAGGGTCTTCCGTGGTGTGCCAACCCGTCCCCTGGCTTTCAGCGTAATGCCGTAAATGAGTGACTGCGCATTTGCGCAAAACACTGCCCTGTCATTCTGACGAAGGTCAGAATCCACTAAAACAATTCAGAATACTTGAGGGTCGCGTGATGGCTTCCCGTTTCCGCAACACTGACGCAATTGAGGATATGCGCAACTACGCACCATCACCCTCCGTCATTCCGGCGGAGTGGCAGCACGCCGGACTTTGACTTCCGGCGGTGGCGGGGATATGATGAAAATCCAGGGCGGGCAAAACTGGCGTCCGTAAATACTCACCTGAGCATATGCGCAACTGCGCAATATAGGATAATAAGATAAAATACCGCTCGTGGTGAGCCTGTCGAACCATGAGTGGCTTGAGGCAACATGAAGCGATTCGAGCTTATAGAGCATACCGCGGACACCGGGCTGGCCGCTTATGGTAAGGACCTGCCGGAGGCTTTCGCCAACGCGGCTTACGGCATGTTTGCCATCATCGCGGAGCTGAAGGAAGTAAAGGAATCGGAGTCCCGCCGCCTGGAAATCAACGAGGACAACCCGGAGAACCTGCTCTTCGAGTGGCTGAACAGCCTGCTCTATTACTTCGACGTGGAGATGATTTTGTTCAAGAGGTTCGATATACTGGAATTCAGCGAAAACCACCTGGCGGCGCTTTGCTACGGGGAAAAGTACGACCCCGCCCGCCACCGCCTCAGGACGGGCATAAAGTCCGCCACCTTTCACCTGCTGGAGGTGGACGCGGAAAAGCACCGGGTGCAGGTGATATTTGACGTATAGCCGTCATGGCGAGGAGTGCCTTAATGCCGCAGTGGCGCGGTAAGCTGGAGAAAATAGACGAATATCGCTGGCTTATCCCCAGGAGCTATAAGCCGGGCATGCGCGTGGATGGCCTCATTTACGCAAATGCGCAAATGCTCAACCACATCATCGACGACCAGGCGCCGGAGCAGGTAGCCAACGTGGCCTGCCTGCCGGGCATCGTCGGCCGGTCCCTGGCCATGCCGGATATCCACTGGGGCTACGGCTTCGCCATCGGCGGGGTGGCGGCCATGCGCGTTTCGGACGGCGTGATATCGCCGGGCGGGGTGGGATTCGATATCAACTGCGGCGTGCGCATCCTGCGCACCAACCTGACTAAAGAAGAAGTCATGCCGAAGATTAAGGAGCTTGTAGACGCTCTCTTTAACGCCGTGCCGTCCGGGGTAGGCTCTCAGGGCGCGGTCAAGCTGCGCGCCGGGGAAATCGATGAAGTGCTGGTAAAAGGCTCGCGCTGGGCGGTGGCCAGGGGGTACGGTCGTCGGGAAGACCTGGACACCACCGAAGAAAACGGGGAGATGAAGGGCGTCGATCCCTCCACGGTCAGCGGCCGGGCCAAAGAGCGCGGCGCCCCCCAGTTGGGCACGCTGGGCTCCGGCAACCACTTCCTGGAGGCGGCGTTCGTGGACGAAATTTATGACGCCGCCGCCGCTAAAGCGATGGGCATCGAGCGGCTGGGGCAGGTGATGCTTTACGTTCACTGCGGCTCGCGCGGGCTGGGCCACCAGGTGGCGGTCGACTACATCAAAACGATGCTTAAAGCCATGCCGCGGTACGGCATCGAGGTGCCGGACAAACAGCTGGCCTGCGTGCCGGTCAAAGCGCCGGAGGGTCAGGCCTACCTGGCCGCCATGCGCGGCGCCGCCAACTATGCCTGGGCCAACCGCCAGTGCATCACCCACTGGGTGCGGCAGGCTTTCTGCCGCGTCATGGGGATAAGCGAAAGTGAAGCGGGGCTCCAGCTTATTTACGATGTCACCCACAACATCGCCAAGATAGAGGAGCATATGGTAGACGGGAAACCGGAGCAGCTCTGCGTGCACCGCAAGGGCGCCACCCGCGCTTTTCCCGCCGGCCACCCGGACCTGCCGCGGAAATACGCCGCCACGGGGCAGCCGGTGCTTGTCCCCGGGGACATGGGGCGGATGTCTTACATCCTGGCGGGCACGGAAAAGGCCATGCGGGAGACCTTCGGCTCCACCTGCCACGGCGCGGGCAGAATGGCCAGCCGCTCCGCCATGAAAAAACAGCTCAGCGGCCGGGACGTTTTGAACGACCTCGCGGCGCGGGGGGTTATCGTGCGGGCCGGCAGCCTGCCGGGACTGGCGGAAGAGGCCCCGGAAGCCTATAAGGACGTGACGGAGGTGGTGGGGGTGGCCCACGGCGCCGGCATCTCCAAAAAAGTGGCGCGCACCCGGCCGATGGCGGTGGTCAAAGGATAAAATAAACGGTAAGGCGCACAAAAAATATGAACGACCCTGAATACACAGCCGGTCAGAGAGTTAAAATAGTCCCGGTGTACGGCCACGACCCGGAGGTGGACCGATTGCTTGGCGTTTTGGCGGATAAAAAAGGCGTGGTGGCAAGGTATTACTGCATCGGGCGGGACGAAATGCCGGACCGCATCAAGATGTTCGCTTATCCGGACTACGTTTATTCTTACGATATCCGCCTGGATAACGGCGATATTTTACGGGGCATCCCGGAAATCGCCCTGGAGGCTGATGCGTAAACGCGCAGTTAAGCAGATGCGCAAATGCGCATTAATCATTGGGCAGGATTCTTTCCGGCTCCTTAACGTACCTGGACGCCAGCGTGCAGTGCACGAACAGCACGGGCTTGTCCACCCGCTTGAACTCCAGCGGGCAGTGAATCATGCCGGCGGGGATGTAAACGGTGGCGGGGCTGGTAATCTTATGTATCTCCCGCTCCTCCCCCAGACCGATTTCTATATCCGCCCCCAGCTCCCCCATATTGTCCGCGTCGAATGACATGAAATAGAGATACATATCGAAGTCGTGGGAGTGGGCGTACTCCTCCATTAAAGTCGGCTCCGTGATGCGCAGGAACATGATGGTGAAATCGGAGCCGTATTCTTTGTCCCCGGTGTAGATAAACTCCGGGCCGTAGCCGCCGGCGGCCACCGGTTTTTGGATAACGTATTTGCCGTACTTGCCCGCCATAGATTTCCTCCTTAAGCCGGTCCTTCCCGGGTGCGCGTGATGTTATCAAATAATAGGGAGAAGGCCGGAGGGAAGTCAATGTGCGGCCGGGGCATGGTGAGCAATAGCGCAACTGCGCAAATGCGGATATACGGACATGCGGCGTTACCCGCGTTTCCCGGACTTTATGTTATTATATTTTGAGGCGGAGGGGCGGCAAAGCGAAGGAAAAACGGGGGTAAGCGATGAAGGGATACAGGTTTTTATTAATCGTTGGCATTATCTGTCTGGCGGCTTCCGGGCTGCTGTACTTCCTGCACTTCAGCATCTTCCATGACTCGCACCATATTTTTATTTACCTGCTGGGAGATGTAGCCTATCTGCCGCTCGAAGTGTACCTCGTCGTCGTCGTTATCGAAAGGGTGCTGGCGCGGCGGGAGACACAGGCGGTGCTGTACAAGATGAACATGGTGATCGGGGCTTTTTTCAGCGAAATCGGTAACGATTTGCTGGCCGACCTCGTTAAGCATTTTGACAACCGCGAGGAAATTTCCCGCAACCTGAACATCACCAAGGACTGGACGGCCAGGGACTTTAAACGGGCGGACGCCTTCGCCTTCAAGTTGAAAATCGACCTGGATATCAGGAAGATAGACCTGGAGGCGCTGAAAAAATACCTTTCCGGCAAGCGGATGTACCTGCTGACGCTGCTGGAGAACCCCAATCTGCTGGAGCACGACCGCTTTACCGATTTGCTCTGGGCGACCACCCACCTGGACGAAGAGCTGGAAGCCAGGCCTTCTTTGCAGAACCTGTCCGAGGCCGATTTGCAGCACCTGGCGGTGGATATGGAGCGGATGTACGACCACCTGGCCAGCGAGTGGCTGGACTACACGCAGCACCTTAAAGCCGTCTATCCTTTCCTCTATTCCCTGGTCTTGCGCACCCACCCGTTCCAGGCCAAACCATCGGCGGCGTTCGCCTGAAGGATGAATATGATGAGTCTGATAGATACCCACGCCCACCTGGACGAGATAGAAGACCTGGACGTGGTACTGTCCGAAGCTAAAGAGGCCGGGCTGACCGGAATTATCGCCGTGGGGCAGGATTTGGCGTCCAACGTTAAAACGCTGGAAATAGCCGCTGGATATCCCGGGTTCGTTTACCCCGCCCTCGGCCTCCACCCCTGGAATATCAAAGAGTCGGAAATCGGGGCGAGTCTGGATTTCATCCGGGAAAACATCGCTAAAGCGGTGGCGGTAGGGGAGGTGGGGTTGGACTATCATAAGCGGGTGCGGGCGGCGGCGGATAAGGACCTGCAAAAACGCGTTTTGCGGGAGCTGCTGCGAATCGCCGCGGAGCATGACAAACCGGCCCTTATGCATACCCGCTACGCCTGGCGGGACGCTTACGACCTGGTGCGGGAGGCGGGGCTGAAGAAAGCCGTCTTTCACTGGTATACCGGCCCCTCAAGCGTTCTGCGGGATATCGTCGCCAGCGGCTGCTATATTTCCGTGACGCCCGCCATTGAATACCACGAGGAGCACCGGCGCGCGGTGAAGGAAACGCCGCTGGCGCAATTGCTTCTGGAGACGGACAGCCCTGTAACTTACGGGCGGGGGCGGGAGGGAGAGTTTAAAGCGACCCCGGCGGACGCGGCGCGGTCGTTAAGAGGGGCGGCGGCGCTGAAGGGCATCAGCGAGGCGGAGCTGGGGGCAAAGACCGCGGAGAACGCGGGGAGGCTATTCGGGCTAAAGATTTAGTTTGAATTTATTGCGGTCTGGTGAGTCGGTCATTACTCTTTTAATCATGTTCTCAACTTCTTTGCTGGCTCTAGCCCAAACTATTTCAATATTGGGATGCTCGTTTTTAAAAACTCTGAAAATCTCATCGGCAAACGCTTGACCGATATAAGCTACCCCGTGAAAGTCCAAAAACACTTCCTTAAATGGTTCCAATCTGGCTAATACTCTTTTCGCTTGTGAACGAGAAACAAGTTGCTCATTGCCGTACCTGGCTAAAGCAACGGGAACATGAGTCTTGCTAAAACTGTAATCGTCACTGGCAGCCGAATATTTGTCAAATACTTTGTTTATCGTACGGGAAGATTGATTGTTAATAGACATGATAACTAAGGTGCCTAATGTAGGCTTTTCGTTTTGCAGCAGCCAATTTTCTTCGGTGCCTTGAGTGTGAGAAAAGCAAAGAGACCCTGACATAATATTAAACTCATCAAACATCCTTGAGGTGAAGAATATTCCTTCTCCGGTATGATGAGCTTTGTCTGTTGTTAGCTTCCCCTTGGTAAGTTCAAGTACTGCGTGTCTTTCATCCTCCAAATGTAGTCCCGCAGTAATCTTTTTAAATATCCCTATACCATTATCCATGACCCATAGTTTTATTTTATTCGGAAACAAACATAAAGCTGCTATACCTGAACTGCCTTCCGAGTGTTCAATGACATTATTCATCATTTCTGTAAAGCCGTAATGGCAAATATCTAAAACGTTTTCTTTGCTGTCTTTTAGTAAAGGGAGGATGTTTTGGTGCCAAAACTTATCATCTTCCAGATCAGGTGAAATATGAAAACTAAATCGTTTTTCAAGTAAGGGCAGAAGTGTATATTGCCTGTTTCTGGTATTACCCTCCGCTTTAATAAAACCATCACTTATCAGTTTCATTAAGTGGCGATGGACAGACTGGCGTGATACGCCAAACTTTTTGGATACGATATTACTAATTGACTTGGGATTATCTTCAACGTTGTTTATGATGAATTCTGCGATATCTTTACCCGTATGTTTTCTTTTCATATACTATCCTCATTATATTGTCAACGAGTGAAGGTTTCATTGTCAACATATTTAGTTAATATTGTAAACAAATCTCTATTGTATTGTCAACATATAGATATATGATTGTCCCAATTTCCTATAACCCTTGCGCCGCCGTAAGGTTTTTAGGTATAGTGATACTCGCCGGGGGAATGGAAAGGGAATAACTAACTGGTGTTCGCTATTAAACGCAGGCTTGAAAACAGAATCAAAAGCAAATAAAGAACAATAGTACGTTATTGAAATACGCCGTATTTCGGAGGCTGGGGACCATGTCGGGCGTACCTGAAAAGGATAATAAAGAACGGCTGTTCACTTTAGGGGTTTGATTCAAGATTGGAGGCCGCAGCCATGCCGGGGGAGTCGGGAAAAGGCAATAAAGAGCGCCTGTTCGTTATAGATGCGGGCTTGCGGGCGGAAGCGGACGCGATAAGTGTTGGGCGTGGTGGCGGCGGACCAAAACCTGAAGACTTGCTCATTACATTCCTCCTGTTACACCCCCGTTAAAGCCGGACGGTCTATACCTGTTTTGGGGAAATCCGGGTCCAGGTAGCCCCGCCGCTTGTGCATCCGGTACTCCCGGAAAATAAAGACGAAGGACACCACCGCGTTCAGGGTATCCGTAATCGGCCAGGAAATCCATACGCCGGTAAGACCCCAGAGCCAGCGGCACAGGTACAGCAGCGGCAGGAAGATGGCGAACTGCCGGATGAGCGAAAGCGCCAGCGCGGTAGTGCCCCGTGACAGCCCCTGGAAGGCGGTGGTGACCAGGACGGACACCCCCACCAGCACCATGGATATCATCGAAATGCGCATGGCGGTCAGCGCGGTGGCAAGCAGCTCCGGCTCCTTGCTGAAGATGCCGATAATCTGCGGCGCGAATATTTCTATCAGGACGGAAATCACCAGCAGCAGCGCGGAAATCCCGCCTATCGCCAGTTTGACCGCCCGCCACAGGCGCTTGTAGTTTTTAGCGCCGAAGCAGAACCCGATGATGGGCAATATCCCGTGGGACACCCCCATAATCGGCATATAGGCGAAGTCCGATACCCGTATCACGATGCCCATGGAGGCAATGGCCACCGACTCGAAAGAGGAGATGACCGTGTTCAGCAGCAGAAATACCAGGCTTTCCGTAATCTGGAAAACCGCCGTCGGCGCGCCCACGCGGTATATCTCCCTTATGATGGGCCAGTCCGGGAGCATGTGGGCGAATTTAATACGGAAGGCGGTTTTCCCGGCGAAAAGGAAGCCCAGCCCCAGCAGGGCCCCGCAGGCCTGCGCGATAAACGTGGCCCAGGCCGCGCCGCGCACGCCCATTTCCGGGAAGGGCCCGAGGCCGAGAATCATCAGCGGGTCCAGCACGATGTTCACCACGGTGGCGAAAATCATGATCACCATGGGCTTCATGGCATCGCCGGAACCGCGGTATAAACTGCTCATCAGCAGCGCCACAATCATCAGCGGCGCCCCGTAAGAGGTAATCGTCAGGTATATCTTGCTGTACTCCAGGATATCCGGCGTGGCGCCCATCAGGGGCAGGATATCGTCGGCGAAGAGGACCGCCACCATGATAAAGAGCAGGCCCCACAAAGCGCTGAGAAAGAATATCTGACCGGCGACGCCGTTGGCCTGGTCGGCTTTTCCCTCTCCAAAGCGGCGGGAGACCAGCGCGCTGATGCCGATGCCCGTCCCCCCGCCGATGGCGTAAAAAAGTATCTGGTAGGGGAAGACTATCGTCAGAGCGGCGATGGCCTCGTGGCCGAGCCGGCCCACCCAGATGGTATCCACGATGTTGTATAGACTGGTGGTTATCGTCGAGGCTATGCCGGGCAGACTGAGCGCGATAAGCAGCTTGCCCAGGGGCGCCGAGCCGAGACGTTCCGTGTATTCTTGCATATATTCCTCTTAAAATGCGTAAGCATATTTACAGATATGACAACATGGGAAAACGACAACGGATGAGAAATATCCCGGCGATGGTATCAGGGGTAATGTCTTCCGGCTAAAGGGATGACGTAGCCGCCGGTAGCGGCAACAGGTAACCCGTCCGCCGAAAACAAAGGATAATTCCGGGATTGCCGGAATAGAAAGATATCAGTAGTTCCAGGCAGAACTGGAAAGACCGTCCACCCACAGGGTAAAACCACCCAGAGCTGTCGGTATAAGCCCGGCTGTCATTTACACCGCCCTTTACTCCCGCGCGAAAAAGAAGTCAGGGCTTATTATACTATATAAAATAAATATATGCTACCGGCTTTTATATTCGGGAGGCGGGAGGGGCTCTTACGGTCGCGCCGCCCCCTTTCCTCCACTGACAACTGTCAACTACAAACTGTAAACTATTAACTGTTAACTACAAACTGTCAACTGTAAACTCTAAACTGTAAACTACTCTAACACCTTCTCTTCCGTCAGCTTTTGGATTTCCTCCGCGGACAACCCTAAAAGCTCCCCGAAAACGTAGCCGTTATGCTGGCCGAGCAGCGGCGGCGTCCCGTAGTTTCCCTCGGCATAGTCGCTGAAGCGTACCGGCAGCCCGGCCAAAACCTTGTCCCCCAGCACCGGGTGGTGGGGCTTTTTGAAAAACCCCCTGGCTTCCAGGTGCTTATCGTGGGTAAGCTGCTTGGTGCTTAACGAGGGTGTGGCCGCTATACCCGCCCGCTGGAGCATCTCGGCCAGCTCGTAAGCGCCGTAGCGGCGCGTCCATCCGCCTAAATGTGCGTCCAGCGCCTCCTGGTTATCCCAGCGGCTGAGCTCGTCGCTGAACTCCGGGTTATTCGTCCACTCCGGATTGCCCATGAGCGCGCAGAGGGATTCCCATTCTTTTTGATTGGCCACGGCCAAAGCCAGCCATTCTTCTTCATCGCCGGTGGTTTTGCAGGGATAGCACCCGTGGGGGGCCATCGCGGCGTCACGGTTCCCTGTGCGCTCCCCGGTATTGCCGTTGATCAGGTAGCCCATCACCATTTCCCCCAGGAAATTGGCGTTACCCTCGATCATGGCGGCGTCTATCTGCTGCCCTTCCCCGGTCCGGCGGTGGTGATAAAGGGCGGTTAAAATGGACACCGCGCCGTGGATGGCCTGGGCGCCGTCCGTCCAGGGAGAAACGCCGATGACGTTAGGCTCGCCGCCGGGGTAGCCGTTGGTGAAAGTGGCGCCGGTAAAGGCGTCCACGATTTCCGCGTAGGCCGGGCGCTCTTTATGGGGGCCGCTCCGCCCGTAGCCGCTCCCCGCGTAATAGATGATATCCGGTTTGATAGCCTTCATTTCCGTGTAGCTCAGTCCCCACCGCTCCAGCACCCCCCCGCCGAAGTTCTCGGTCACCACGTCGCATATCCTGATAAGCTTTTTGGCCAGCTCCCGGGCCTTGGGGGTGGTCATGTTGAGGGCGATGCTTTTCTTGCCCCAGTTGAGGGAGGCGAAAGCGCTGCCCACGTTGGGGCCGGTGCCGGCCAGGCCGGGCGGGGCGCCCACCGTCCGCATATAGTCGATTCTCACGCTCGTTTCCACCTTGATGACCTCCGCCCCCATGACCGATAGCCATTCCGTGGCATGCGGCCCGGCCCACATCTGGCAGAAGTCCAGTACCCTGATTCCTTCGAGCGGTAGTTTATTCATTTTTATCTCCCCGTTATCAAGCCTGGTGCGTGAACGGTTTTATCTAAAATCTCAAAAATTAAAAATCAAAGCTGATTCTTGCCTTCGGGAAACTATCTATGGTTAGCCCGAATCCATCTTTTATCTTTGAACTATGTTTTTGATTTATATTATTCCCCCCTGCCTCATGCGCACCAGCTGCTCCCGGGTATATTTCAGCATCCCGCAATAGACCATTTCATTGTGCTCCCCGAGCAAAGGCGCCGGGCGCTCTATGGCCGCCGGGGTGGCGGAAAGTTTGAACGGCGCCCCGGGATATTTAAGCTTCCCGGCGATGGCGTGGTCGATTTCCCGCCAGAAGTCCCGGAAAGCCAGCTGCTCGTCGCCGACCAGGTCTTCGACCGAGCGCACCAGCGAGCAGGGGACGCCGTGCTCCAGCGCCAGGGCGTTTACCTCCTCCGCCGTGTGCTCCAGCGTCCACACCGTGATCAGCTGGTTAAGCTCGACGATGTAGCCGTTGCGCAGCAGGGGATTGGCGAACATTTCCTCTTTGGACCATTCCGGGTCGCCCATCATCTTGACCACCAGGTGGTAATGCGGCCCTATCCAGATAACCACGTAGCCGTCCTTGCAGGGATACAGAAAGCCGCCGAACTTCTTGCGGCCGAACTCGCGGGAGGGATTCTCCTCCATGACGCTATAATAGGCCAGTTGCTGGCGGCAGATGGAAGCCAGGGCTTCCTGCCGGGACACATCGATGTGCTGACCCCGCCCCTTATCCCCCCGCCCGATAAGCGCCCCCAGCGTGCAGGCGGCGGCCGTCAGGCCGGACATGAAGTCCGCGGCATGGTTGGCCACTTTCAGGGGAGGCAAAGCGGCGGTGTCCTTGACGCCCTCGTCCGGATTGCCGAAGGCCTCGGAGCTGGCGTGGAAGCTGATAAGGTCGCTGCCTTTATAGTCTTTAAACGGGCCCGTCTGCCCGAAGGGCGTGATGGAGGTCATCACCAGGGCGGGGTTTATCTCTTTAGCTTCCGGGTAGCTCAGTCCCAGCGCCGCCATCTCCTTGACGGCGTGGTCTTCTATCAGGACATCCGCCCATTTCAGCAGCTCTTTGAATATTTTCTTTCCGGCGGCCGACTCCACGTTAAGGGTTATGCCTTTTTTGTTGGTATTCAGGAACAGGAAAAGCCCGCTTTTCTCCGGGTGGGGGAGGTTTTCCGGGAATGGCCCCCAGCTGCGGGCTTTATCGCCGCTGCCGGGCTTTTCCACCTTGATAACCTGCGCCCCCATATTGGCCATCAGCTTGCCGCAGTAAGGCCCGCTGACAAAATCGCT
Organism: Dehalococcoidales bacterium; assembly: GCA_041652735.1. Lineage (NCBI taxonomy): Bacteria > Bacillati > Chloroflexota > Dehalococcoidia > Dehalococcoidales > Dehalococcoidales bacterium. Next base: position 26,004 of record JBAZGT010000003.1, read on the forward strand.
GAACTCCACCACCTTGACATCGGATAGCGCCTGACGTTCCATCCCCGCCTCCTTGTAAAGCCGGATTTATCCCCGAATATAAATATACTTAATAACGAGCGTGAATGGCAAATGGGGCGGGGGTGGAAATGCGCTCATGGTGAGCGGGAGAAAAACCCTGGGAATAAATAAGCGCCGTTAAATTCATTCTATATGGAATAAAAACCCGCGGTAATATGCGCCCGGTTTTAACGCTCCGGTACGTAATAAAGCACGTTATCGTCTTGACAAAGCGGCCAAAAACCTATAATATAGTTCTAAGTGGAACATAAATAAAATCCTCCGTATATTCCGGTAAACAGCCCATGACTACCGAAAAAGCTGGCAAAAGAACCGATAAAACCCCCCTGGGCACACTATTATCCATCCTCATGTCCTTCGAGGTGCTGGCGCGCTACCTGGAAGTGGAGCTGCGCCCCCACGAAGCCTCCCTCATCCGCTTTAACATCATGAGCACCCTTTTCAAAAACGGCGGCGAGATGACCCCCTCGGAGATAGCGGAGAGCGTTTTCCGGGAGAAGAACTCCATCACCGCGGTCATCAACACCATGGAAAAGCAGGGCGTGGTGCGCCGCGAGCCTTCCGCCAACGACCGCCGCTCGGTGAAGATTGTCATCACGGATAAAGGGTGGAAGGAAGCCAACCGTTTGAGCCCCATCGCGCAGGAGCTGAGCCGGGAGGCGCTGTCCTCCATGGACAAAGACAAGATAGAGGAGCTGGTGGAGACCATGCGGGCGCTCCGGGAAAGCCTTTTGCCCCGCATCGCCAGAGTATCCGGCAACGGCAAACGCCATTGACATATTTTATAAAAAGAGCAGGTTTTACAGCGGAACCGTGATACGCCAACGCTGAATACGTAAAATGAGGGGATTATGTAACTGTGAAAGAGATTAGGATTCATGGAAGGGGCGGGCAGGGAGCCGTGCTGGCGGCCAGAATGCTGGCCAGCGCCTTCGTGACCGAGGGCAAGTATGTCGCCAGCTTTCCCATGTACGGCTTTGAAAGACGCGGCGCGCCGGTAGTGGCTTTCACCCGCTATGATGAGAAACCCATCAGGGAAAAAACGCAGATTTACAATCCGGACTGCATCATCGTCATCGACCCCGGCCTTTTAACATTGCCCACGCTTTTCACGGGGTTAAGGGCGGGCAGCGCTTTTATTCTCAACAGCCTCAAAAAACTGCCTAAACAGCCCAATGAAAACCTGACCATCGGCGGCGTGGTGGATGCCACCGGCATCGCCGTTAAGGAAATCGGCCGGGACATCCCCAACACCTGTCTGCTCGGGGCTTTCGCCGCGGCCACCGGCTGGCTGAAGCTGGACTCGATTCTCGCCTGCCTGTCGGACTACCTCAGCGGCGATATTCTCCAGCGGAACCTGAAAAGCGCCGAAAGAGGCTACCATGAAGTGGAGGTAACCAAATGGTAATCAAGCATAAATGGATTTTTAAGACGGAAAGCCCGTGGTCGGACGCCAACCAGCTGATGCTTAAGCTGGATACCGGCAGCTGGCGCACCGAGCGCCCGGTGCTGGATAAAGCCAAGTGCAACTACTGCGGCCTCTGCGCCATTTATTGCCCGCCGCAGTGCCTGAAAGACAAAGGCGACCACTATGAAGTCGACCTTGCTTTCTGTAAAGGCTGCGGCATCTGCGCCAAGGAATGCCCCAAGGGGGCCTACACCATGAAGCCGGAAGGAGGATTCGCCAATGAAGGCTAAAAAAGGCAAAGTTAGCGTCATGACGGGCAACGTCGTCGCGGCCAACGCGGCGCGGCTGTGCCGTCCTGAGGTAGTGTCCTGTTATCCGATTACCCCCCAGAGTGAAGTAGCGGAAACGATTTCCGGGTTCGTGGCGGACGGCCTGCTGGACGCGGAAATAGTCGAAGTCGAAGGCGAAAACTCGGCGATGAACGTGCTGCTGGCCGCCAGCGTGGCCGGCGCCCGGACTTTCACCGCCACGTCTTCCTACGGCCTGGTCTATATGTATGACGCCATTTTGCAGGCCTCCGGCTACCGCGTGCCGGTGGTCATGGTCAACGTCAACCGGGAGACGCCCGGCATCCACGCCGTATCTTCCGGCCAGCAGGACATGATATCCACCCGCGATTCCGGCTGGGTGCAGATAATCGTGGAAAACAACCAGGAAATCATCGACCAGATTATCATGTCCTACCGCCTGGCCGAGGACTACGATATTCAATTGCCGGTTATGGTCAACTATGACGGCTACTACCTCTCTTACCTGTCGGAAGCCGTAGAGATGCCGGAACAGGAGGACGTGGACGCTTTCCTGGCTCCCCTGAAAAAGCAGCCGCAGCGCCCCCGCCTTATCCCCGGGGCCTCCACCGGCGCCGGCACCCACGGCATGGAGATGGGCTACGTAGAAGCTCGCTACAAGCACTGGACGGCCATGGACCGCGCCAAGCAAAAGGTTGATGAAATAGATAAAGAGTTCGGCAAATACTTCGGGCGGAGCTACGGCGGCCAGATTGAAGAGTACCGCACCGCTGATGCCGACTTCGTTATCCTGGCTTCCGGCAGCGCCGCCGGCACCGCCAAAACAGTGGTGGACGCCAAGCGGGCGGACGGGATAAAGGTGGGGCTGGTCAAGCAAAGACTGTTCCGGCCCTTCCCGGAAGAGAGACTGATACAGGCATTGAAAGGCAAAAAGGCCGTGGGCGTTATTGACCGCTCGGTCGGGTTCGGCTGGAAATACGGGCCGATGTGCGCCGAGCTTAAAGCCATCGCCCCGGCTATCGGCGCCCCGCCCATCCTGAGCTATATCGACGGCCTGGCCAATCTGGATATAACCATCCCGCATATCAGCCGCGTGGTCGATGAAGTCGGCGCCGCCGCCAAGGGTAAAGCTTACCAGGACGTAACCTGGATTCCGATGGAAGAGGTATAAGCGATGGTAGAAACGACGAAGAAGAGAAACAGGGTTTTCGACTATTTTTGCGAGGAAGAGCAGTTCTCCGGGGGCGTGGCCTGGTGCGCCGGCTGCCCGCTGGAGCTTATCGCCCGCACCGTGCCTAAAGTGCTGGGCAAGGATATGGTTTTCGTGGGGACGCCTTCCTGCTCGGCGCCCGTTTTGCACGGGCAGAACATCGGCGCCTGGCACAAGCTGTCTTATCTCGCCTGCGTGATGACCGGCGTGGCCTCCAGCGCCACCGGCCTTTCCCGGTACTTCCGCCGCACGGGGCAGGACGCCACCGTGGTCGCCTTCACCGGCGACGGCTGCGCCACGGACATCGGCTTCCAGACGCTGAGCGGCGCCGCCGAGCGGAACGAGCACTTCATCTACCTGGCCTACGATAACGAGGGCTACATGAACACCGGCAACCAGCGCAGCAGCTCCACGCAGAAGGGGGCCGCCACCACCACCACCCCGGTGGGCAAGATTAGCCAGGGCAAACCCACCGCCCAGAAAAACATGACCATGATTATGCTGATGCACAAGCCCCGCTATATGGCCACCGCCACCCCCAGCCATATGGAGGACTTTGTCAAGAAGCTCAAGAAGGCCCAGGAAATGGCCAAAGAGGGCTTTGTTTACCTGCACGTGTTTTCCCCCTGCCCGGTGGGCTGGCGCATAGACTCCAACCAGGTCATCGAGGTCTGCCGCACCGCCGTGAGGACCAACTACTTCCCGCTCTGGGAGGCGGAAAACGGCAAACCCAGGCTGACGCTGGAAGTAGCCAGTCCCAAGCCGGTTACGGATTTCACCAAGCTCATGCGCAAGTTCTCGCACCTTAAAGAGGACGGCATCGCTGAATTGCAGACACAGGTGAACGAACGCTACGCCCTGCTCAAGACGCTGGTAGACGCTTACAAGTAGCGCAAATCCGCCAGCCAGTTTTTAAAGAGGGGGGTTACGGCCCCCCTCTTCCTTTTCCCCCCGGTTTCCGGCCTCGCCCGGTGTATCGCCTCCTCTCTGCCAGCGGAGAGGAGGCCGGGAGAAAAGGTCAGGCCCCTCTCTCCGTTGACAGAGAAGGAGACAAAAGATACGATAGTTTTAAATATATACCGGCAGACCCAAAATGAAACAACAAGCAAATAGATGGCGTACTTATCCGGATTTATGGGAAAAGCTGAAGCCCATTGCCCATGAAAAGAGAAATGAACCTACCGGGGCGGAAAAAGAGCTTTGGCAACACCTGCGCATGCATCGATTACATGGTTTGAGCTTCAGAAGACAACATTGTGCAGGTCAATTCATTGTTGACTTCTATTGCTCCAAAGCAAAGCTGGTTATAGAAGTAGATGGAGAAATACATCAATATCAAGCAGAAGAAGATAAAATCCGGCAAGAATATTTGGAAAGCCTTGGACTAAAAGTATTACGTTTTACAAATAATGCAGTCTTGAATAATATAGAAGAAGTTATAAGGGTAATTGAAAATTACTTGCCTTGAACTCTCTATTGCCTCCTCTCTGCTTGCGGAGAGGAGGACAGGAGAAAAGGTCAGTAAACAACCCGCATTCCTTCTATTTTTGTATTCGCTCATACCTTTTCTGCCCGCGGAGAGGAGGTCAGGAGAAAAGGTCGGGATGCAGGGTCGGCAGCGTCAAATACCTGTTTAAAATCTTCCCCGTCCCTTATATAATAACTAAGGATTTCCGGGGTTCCTGCCCGCTTGTTTTTCAAAAGTTGACATAAAACAATTGCCCGGAAAGTGAAAAATACCGGAACGATTCATAGCTGAATCGTGAAAAGAGCTAAAAAAACAATAAAACGAATTGAAGCTGAAAACACCGGAAAAACACCGTTTCAGCTTGCAAATAAAAATATTAAAAAACAGCGTTTTTACAAAACGAATCGTAGCTGTTTGGCGTTACCCTTCCCCCTCCCTTTCATCTTCCCGCCTGTTTTCGTATAATTACCGGAGGAGGCGGTATGTCCTCTTCCGGCGGCATCTATATCGGCACCTCGGGCTGGTCTTACCCCAAGGGTGAGGGCGCCTGGAAAGGGTATTTTTACCCGGGCGGCCGGATTAACGAGTTGGAATATTACAGCCGGTTCTTCAATACCGTGGAGATAAACAGCTCTTTCTACCGCCCGCCGGACCCCGGCTACGTTTACAACTGGGCGCGGCGCGTGCCGGCGGGGTTCCTTTTCACCTTCTTCAACAACCACTGGCAGGCCTGCGCGCCCCGCAACGCCAACGACCTCAAGGCGGCCTTGCGGCAGCCTTACCAGCAGATACCCATGAACCTGGAAATGATGCGGAATACGGACGGTACGGAAAATAAAGAGAGGGCGGCCTGAAGCATGCTGGACGAGCTGGCGGTTAAGGACTTCGGCATTATCGAGGCGATAAACTGGAAGCCGGGGACGGGGCTTAACGTCATCACCGGGGAGACCGGCGCCGGCAAGTCCCTGGTGGTGGACGCGGTGGAGGCTTTGCTGTCCGGTCAGGCGCGGGAAGAAGATATCCGCCACGGCGCCGCCGGGGCGCAGGTGGAGGGGATTTTTCATTTGAGTGAAAGAGAGACCGAAGGCGCTCTGAAGCACTTGCTGGCGGAAAAGGGGCTGGGGGCGGGGGAAGATAGCCTGCTGCTTTCCTGCGATTTCCGCCGCCAGGGCCGCACCACCCCGCGGGTGAACCGGCAGGCGGTATCCCGGGCGCTTTTAAAGGAAATAGGGTGCGCGCTGGTGGATATCCACGGCCAGAGCGAGCACCTTTCCCTTTTGAACAAGAGCCACCACCTGGACTACCTGGACGCCTACGCGCATATGCTGGAGAAGCGGCACGCCTTTAGCGGTAAAGCCCAGGAGCTGCACCGGCTGGAGCGTGAAATAGCGTCGCTCTCCCGTGATGAGCACGAGCTGGCGCGGCACATAGAGCTGCTCAATTTCCAGATTGAAGAAATACAGCGGGCGGAGTTACAGGAAGGGGAGGAAGAGTCCCTGCAGCAGGAGCTCACCCTGTTGATGTCCGCGGAAAAGCTGAAAGCGACATCTTACACCGTTTACGGCATTATCTATGGCGAGGAGGGCGTCATGGGGGTGGCCTCGGCGGTGGACAAGGCCAACGAGGCCCTGCCCCTGCTCAAGCAGATGGCGGAAAAAGACCCCTCCCTCCAGCCCAGGCTGACCTACCTGGAGGATATGATACACGGGCTGGAAGAGACCGCCCGGGAGCTGCATGCCTACGGGGACAACCTGAGCTATGACCCGGAACGGCTGGAAGAGGCGCAGAACCGGCTGGAATTGCTGAAAAGCCTGAAAAGGAAGTACGGCGGCTCCATCGGGGAAGTGCTGGCTTACCTGGCTAAAGCGGAAAAAGAGCTGGCGGGGCTTTCCTCCTCCGGGGAGCGCCGCGAGCAGCTGCAGTCGGAGCGGGAGGCCCTGAAAAAAGAAATGGGAGCCCTGGCTTCAGCGATTTCCCGGGAAAGGACGCGCGCCGCCCGCAAGCTGGAAAAGGTGGTCAAGAAGGAGCTGTCCGAGCTCAGCATGGGGCGGGTGGACTTCGTGGTGGATATGAAGCAGGAAGAGACGGCGGAGGGGATACCCCTGCCGGAGGGCGGGATTTGTAAATTCACCGGCAGCGGCGTGGACGAGGTGGCTTTCCTGGCGGCCACCAATCCCGGCGAGCCGGCCAAAGCTTTGGATAAAATAGCTTCCACCGGGGAAATATCCCGCTTTATGCTGGCGCTGAAGAGCGCTTTGGCGGAGGCGGACACCATCCCCGTCCTCATTTTCGACGAGATAGATATCGGCATCGGGGGGCGGAGCGGGGAGGTTATCGGCCGCAAGCTGTGGCAGCTTTCTCTGCACCACCAGGTGATTTGCGTGACCCACCTCCCCCAGATAGCCGCTTTCGCGGACGCGCAGTACCGCGTCAGCAAACAGGCCGCCGGGGACAGGACGGTCAGCCACATAGAGACATTAGACGGCGATATGCGCTGCCGGGAGATTGCGGTGATGCTGGGCGGCCCCGGCTATACGGAGAGCGCCCTCCAAGCCGCGCGGGAGCTGATTGAGAGCGCCGCCGACTGGAAAAAGGAGTTGCTGAAAAAATAGAGCGCGCGACGGAACACTTGCGTACGTCCGCGGCCGCGCGCCCTTTGAGGGGAAGGCTGTTTTAGTCCTTTATTTTTGCTTGCTTTAAGTCCGATGCGCCCGAGACGTCCTGTTTGCCCAGCGTGGGATTCCCCAGGTACTCCAGCGTGGAAGCCCCGCTAAGGTCGACGTCCAGTCTGCCCTTAACCTCCAGGTGGGCGCTGCTGGCGCCGCTTAATTCAGCGTCGGCATTATTTACCGTAAAATAAAACAGTTCGGCATGGCTTGCCCCGGAGCCGTGGATTTTGATGTCCCCGCCCGACCCGGTAACATTAATGTCGCTGGCGCCGGAAAGGTCGATATCGCAACCGGCGGCGGTCAGGCGGCCGCCAACCGAGCTGGCCCCGGATATTTCCGACGTAAAATAGCCTGTTTCCATGTCCATATCAAGATTGCTCGCCCCGGAGAGTTTCAGCATGAAATCCTCCGCGGACTTGAATCCCGTCGCGGTTCCCTGGCTGGCGCCGGATAAATTCAGCGACTTCAGCACGGGCATGGTGATGGTGACCTTCGGGTTGTTAAGCCACCACCAGGAAAAAGACCAGCCGTCCAGGGTGATTTTTAAAACACCGCCCGTTTCGGCGATGCGGATACGGTCCATGATGTTCTCGCCGGCGGTGATGTTGACGCTGTAAGTGTCCGCCCGGACCACCTCCAGCTCAAAGGCATTTCCCACCTCGACGCCGGTGAAATCGGTAAAATCATAACTGCGGGAGGTGATGGGGCCGTTTTTTTCCGACATGTCCACCCGCACGCAGCCGGTAAACACTGTCAGCGATGCCAGTATCGTTATAAGCATTAGTCCGATGATGAGTTTTCTCATTTTCATTCCTCCCGGTGTTGCTCTCTCTTTTATTCCCTTACCAGCATCACTTTGGCGAATCCGCCATGCAGTCTCCCGATGTGCTTTATCAGGTGCATGGTGGCGGTCAGCAGCAGCACGCCGCCGATGACGGCGAACGGCATAGCCCACGTGGGGGTGAAATAGCCGTAGTCCCCGGAGATGAAGCTGGGCAGCCCCCAGACCAGCTCCGTGACGGGCTTGAAGACCAGCCACAGCGAGCAGCTAACCAGCGTGACCACCACCGTGAAGTAGAAGATGCCCAGCGGCAGCTGTAAAATCATGTAGATGACGGCCGTCCAGGTCTGTCTTTCCGCCAGCAGGTTCTTGAATTTCTGCCACCACCCGATGTCCTTGCGGGAAAACAGGGGGCGGTGCGGCATCCTGACGCCTATCAGCGCCTCGACAAGCCTCCCCTCCAGCAGCGCGATGCCCCGGAACGATAATAGGAACAGCCCGAAGATGGGTATCCCTATAATCAGCACCAGCAGGCCGGCGGAAAGGGATATCCCTGTCACCGCCCAGGTGAAGTAAACAATGCCCGTCACCAGGCTGAATATCAGGTAAAACAAAGCCCCCCAGGCCCGCGGCTCGGCGAAAACGCCGAAGAATTTGGCGAAGAAATTCCGCGTATCCGGCGCGCGCGGCGCCGCCGCCACCGGAACAGGGGCCGCGACCGGCGCTACGGCTTTTACCGCCGCCCTCCCGAAGGCCGGGGGGGTGCGCGACTCTATTTCTTTATAGGCGGCGGCTACTTCCCTGGGCTGGCCGTAACGCTCTATAATCGGCGCCAGCGCCTCGGATTCGGAAAGATGGAGTTTCCCCTGCGCGGCGGCGGCCAGGGCCGTCCTGAGGTATTCCTCGGCGTCCGAGAGGGCATCCTGCATGGTGGCGCGGTCGCTTCCGGCCAGTTCCTGCTTCAACTCGGCCAGGTATTGCTCGACACTGTTAATCATCTTCCCCTCCTTTGAGAACGGCGTCCACGAATCCCCTGGTCTGGTGCCAGATTTCTATCCATTTGACCAGGGTCTGGCGGCCGGAATCGGTAATCCTGTAATAGCGGCGGGGCGGGCCGGAAACGGAGGGCTCCACCTCGCTTTGCAGTAGGCCGGTGGCTTCCAGCGACCTCAATACCGGGTAGAGCGCCCCCTGCTTCATGATATCCACGTCCTGCGTTCTGGTTTCTATCAGTTTGGCAATCTGGTAGCCGTACATGGGACCGGCGGCATTATCCATGACGCCAAGCAATACCAGCGCCGCCGTCCCGCTGTTAAGCTCCTTCTGGAACTTTTTTACTGCTTCATTAATTTCATCCATTGAAGCACCTCCAACGCAGCCATGCGGTTTCCCGGCGCATTACTGCGGACATATCAGGCATTTGCACAGTATTATTAATCTGAAAGCATTGTGAATTAACCAGTACATATAAGTTAATAATAGTGGTTGGTTAACAATAAGTCAATCAGGGGGAAAGGGATAGAGGAGATACCATCGGTAGTGGTGAAGGTAGAAACGGAAAGAGGTCACGAAAACTAGCAAAAATAGATGATTATCTGATGATATCTACGAATATCAATATCTCCGGTATTTATAAACCGGATTTGTTAAAAAACGATAGCGCCCTGAATGACATAAAGGGTATCGGGGAAAAGGGGTGACTTTAGCCCCACCCCGCCCCGGGATTCTTCGGTCGTTATGCTCCCTCAGAATGACAAGTGGGAGAGATGCTTCGCTTTGCCAGGAATGACAGGTAGAAAGAGGCTGAAAATTATCTCTGCAAAGCCTTCTGGCCGGTCACTTCCTGACGCGTGTACCACTTTTGCACGGCCTCGGCCACTTCCGCCGGGGAATCGATAACCCTCAAAAGGTCGAAGTCTACCTCGGAGATATGGCCGTGGGCCAGCACGGTGCCCTTAAGCCAGTCCAGGAAACCGCCCCAGAACCCCCCGGAGAACATGATGATGGGGAAGGGCTTAATCTTTTCCGTCTGCATCAAAGTGAGCACCTCGGTCAGCTCATCCAAAGTGCCCAGCCCGCCCGGCATGATGACGAAGGCGGTGGCGTACTTGACCAGCATGACCTTGCGCACGAAGAAGTGGTGAAACGTGATGGTACGGTCGGCGTAGATATTGCAGCTCTGTTCCACGGGGAGCTTGATATTCAGGCCCACGGACTTGACCCCGGCGCGCCGCGCCCCCATGTTGGCGGCCTCCATTACCCCCGGCCCGCCCCCGGTCATAATGTTGAAGCCGCCCTTGCCCAGCCGGTAGGCTATCTCCTCGGTCTGGGCGTACCACTTGTTGTCCGGCTGGAGGCGGGCGGAGCCGTAAACCGTTACCGCCGGCTCGATGTCCGCCAGGCTGTCGAACCCCTCCACGAACTCCCCCATGATGCGGAACAAACGCCAGGACTCTTCCTTGGCCAGTTGATTTATTTCATAGTCGTTGTTCATAAGGCCCCCCCTGAAATTCGAAGGCGAAATCTATGCCAGGTTAACGGTGCTGCCGTAGGTGGGCACCGTGCAGTCGTACCCGGTCTTTTCGTGCAGGAAGCGGCAGAACTGCTCGGCGGACTCTACTTCCCCGTGGGTGATGAACACCTGCCGGGGATTGGCGGAAAGGGCAGAGAGCCAGCGCAGCAGCTCGTCCCGATCCGCGTGGGCGGAAAAGCCCTGAATCTGGGTGATGCGGGCGCGGACGGGGTACTGCTTGCCGTGGATTCTGACCGTTTTGGCGCCGTCCAGTATGAGCCGGCCCAGCGTGCCTGCCGCCTGGTAGCCCACGAACAGCACGGTGCATTCCGGGCGGGATATATTGTTGGCCAGGTGGTGCTTTATGCGTCCGCCGGTGACCATGCCGGAGCCGGCGATAATCATCGCCGTGCCCTTGATTTCATTAAGGGACTTGGACTCCTCCACCGACTCCACCATTTTAAGGCCGGGGAAATTGAAAGGCGATTCATGGCGGCGGAGCAGGTCGCGCATTTTAGTATCGAACAGCTCGGCGTGTTTCCGGTAAACCTCGGTTATCTTGATGGCCATGGGGCTGTCCAGGTAAACGTCCAGCGGCGGGATGCGTTTTTCCCGCAGCAGGTTGTTGAGGTAGTAGAGAATTTCCTGGGTGCGCTGCAAAGCGAAGCTGGGGACGATGATATTGCCGCCGGAGGCGAAAGCCGCTTTCACGATAAACGCCAGGTCCTGGCCGATTTCCTCGGTGCCCGTATGGGCTCGGTCGCCGTAGGTGGACTCCATCACCACGTAGTCGAGATAGCGGAACACGGAGGGGTCGTGCAGCATGGGGCGGTCCCAGCGCCCTATGTCTCCGGAAAAAACGATGCTGCGCTTTTCCCCGCCCTGGCTTACGCGCAGCTTAATCATCGACGAGCCCAGTACGTGCCCGGCGTCGAAGAAGGTAGCCTCGATGCCCTCCCCGATGTCTATGGTGCGGTCGTACTCCACCGGCGCGAACAGCTTTAGAGAAGCCTCGGCATCGGCCACGGTATAGAGGGGTATTTCCGGGAAGGGGCCTTTCCGGCCCTCCCTGATATGCCGTTTTTTCTTGTAGGCGGCGTCCTCTTCCTGCAAATGGGCCGCGTCCAGCAGCATGATTTTAGTGATATCGGCGGTGGCCGGGGTGCAATAGACTTTGCCGCGGAACCCCTCGCTGACCAGCTTGGGCAGTAGGCCGGAGTGGTCTAAATGGGCGTGGGTCAGCAGCACGGCATCCAATTCTTCAGGGTTGCAGCGGAAAGGCTCCCAGTTGCGCTGCTGGAAGTCCCTTTCCTGGAAGAGACCGCAGTCCACCAGGAACTTGGTACCGTTGGTCTCCACCAGGTAGCGCGAGCCGGTTACGTTGCGGGCGGCGCCCATAAAAGTCAGGCTGATATTCATCGTCATTCGCCCCGTTTTCCATTCATGATAACACCTGCGGGGCACAGATACCAGTTTCCCCCGACCGATAACCGCTAACTGTATAACCGCCGCCCCCTTGCCTATATATGGATATACGTATATAATTATATATTGGAGGTTAGATATGCCGGATAAATACGATACAGACCTGTTCAAACTGAAATCTGAGCTCTGCAAGACCTTTGCCGATCCCAAGAGGCTGATTATCATCAACGAGTTGCGGGGCGGGGAAAAGGCGGTGGGAGAACTGGTAGCTACGGTAAAAGCGGCCCAGGCGGTAGTATCCCGCCACCTGGCTATCCTGCGGCACCGCGGCGTGGTGCAGGCGCGGCGGGAGGGGGTCAATATCTTTTACAGCCTCACCAACCCCCGCATCTTGGATGCCTGCGACATCGTCCACGAGGTGCTGATGGAGCAGATAGCCCGCCAGAAAAAAATGGCGGAAAAAGTCCTTTAACGATAAGAGATGAAGAGAAATATTAGCTCAAAACTGATAACCGGTAACGCAAACAGCGGCTTTGAGTTACCCATAGCGGTAAAAGGGGGAACAAATCAATGTTAAATAACCAGCAGCAGGCTTACCTGGAAAAGAGCTTCGGGGAGCGGGTGAATTTCCGCCACACGGAGAGGAAGCTGTACGGACATGACATCGCCGCCATGCCGGGTTTAGTCAAACCATTTCTCGGCGATACCATTCCGGACGCGGTGGTACAGCCGCAGAACGAGGCGCAGCTGGCGGACCTGATGCGCTGGGCGGCGGCCAATAAAGTGCCGCTGACCCCCCGCGGCAAAGCCACCTCCGGCTACGGCGGCGTCCTGCCGGTAAAAAAGGGCGTGGTGGTGGACTTCCATTACCTGAAGCACATCAAGAACATTGATGCCGCCGCCAATACGGCCACCGTGGAAGCGGGCGTGGTCTGGGAAAGACTGGATAAAGAGCTGAACAAGCAGGGGCTGACCCTCCGCCTTTACCCCTCCAGCTACCCCTCCGCTACCGTGGGCGGCTGGCTGGCGCAGGGGGGCGCGGGGATAGGGTCGTACGAGGCGGGGTGGTTCCGCCAGAACGTGGTCAGCGCCCGGGCGGTCATGCCGGACGGCAGCGTAAAAGAATTTAAGGGTAAAGAGCTGGGCCTGCTTTCCGAGGCCGAGGGCACCACCGGGCTCATCAGCGAAGTCACGGTGAAAGTGCAGCCATTATCGGAGCTGGAGGTCATCGCCGTGGGTTGCCCGGAGGCGGACGGCATCCAGCACATCGTGCAGTCGCTGATAGATAAAAATATTCCCGTATGGTCGATACTGTTCATCAACCCGCGCATGGCGCAGCTCAAGAACGAAGTGCCTTTGCGCGAGCATCTGGGGCACCCGGCGGAAGAGCGGGTGCTCTTGCCCAGCGCCTATATCATTACCCTGGCTTTCCGTAAAAAAGACCGGGACGCCGTGCTGACGCCGCTGGCGGAAATAATGAAAGGATGTAAAGGGGGGCTTCTCCCCGATGAAATCGCCAAACACGAGTGGGAAAACCGATTCAAGATAATGCTGGTCAAACGCCTCGGGCCGAGCCTGGTGCCGGCGGAGGTAGTCATTCCCCTGTCCAGCCTGGGCAAGGTAATGGCGGAAATCAGTAAAAAGGTCGGCCAGCCGGTGGTGAAAGAGGGGATTATCATCAAGGAGGGGCGGGGCGGCAAACCGGAGGTGGTCATCCTGGGCTTTATCCCCAGCGACCAGCGCAAGCTGAGCTACAGCTTCGTCTTCGGGCTGACGCTGACCATCACCAAAATCGCCATTAAGTACGGGGGGCGGCCTTACGCCACCGGGCTTTATTTCACCGGCCAGGCGGCCAAGATTTTAGGTAAAGAAAGACTGGCCGAGCTCAAGGCCTATAAGAAAAAAATCGACCCCTCCCGCATTCTCAACCCCGGCAAGGTGATGAAAGGCGGGATAATGGGTATTCTGATTACCCTCGCGTCCGCCTTCGAGCCGCTGATCCGCCCCCTGGGCAACAGCGTCACCACCCGCCTGGGGGAACGCCCCGGCAACCCGGTGCGGGATATCCCGGCGGACGTGGCCTGGTACGCCTACGGCTGCTCCCAGTGCGGCTACTGCGTGGACGAATGCGACCAGTTTTACGGGCGGGGCTGGGAAAGCCAGAGCCCCCGCGGCAAGTGGTACTGGCTGCGCGAATACATGGAAGGACGGGAAAAGTGGGACCAGTTCATGGTGGACACGATACTCGCCTGCACCACCTGCGAGCTGTGCAACCTGCGCTGTTCCGCCTCCCTGCCTATCGAGCCTTCCTGGATGAAGCTGCGCGGCATACTGATTACCGACGAAAAGAAAATGACCATCCCGCCCTTCGAGATGATGGCGGCCTCTCTGCGCAAGGAGGGGGATATCTGGGCGGCCTACCGCCGGGACCGGGACGCCTGGTTCCCGGAGGACCTGAAAGCGAAACACGGGCCGGAGCATAAGGCTAAAGTGGCCTACTTCGCAGGGTGCACCGCCTCCCACGTGGAGACGGACATCGCCATGGCTTCCGTCCGGCTGCTGGACGCCGCCGGCGTGGACTTTACCTACCTGGGCAAGAAAGACAACTGCTGCGGCACGCCCATGCTGGTCTGCGGCAAGTGGGACGTCTTTGAAGAGGTGATGCGGCAGAATATCAAGAACATGAAAGACGCCGGCGTGGATACCGTAGTTTCCTCCTGCCCCGCCTGTGACATGATGTGGCGGCAGGTATATCCCCGCTGGGCGCAGAAGCTGGGCATCGAATACGACATCACCGCTAAACACTACAGCGAGCTGGTGGCGGAAAAGATAGCCTCCGGGGCGTTCAAATTCCCCTATAAAATAAAGGACACCACCGTCACCATCCACGATTCCTGCCACATCGCCCGCGTTTCCGGCGTGTATGACGCCCCTCGGGAGATGATTAAAGCCATCCCCGGCGTGAAGCTGGTGGAAATGGAAAACAACCGGGAAAAAGCGCATTGCTGCGGCAGCGTGCTGACCCTGATTAAGGACCCGCCGGTGGCGGCGATAATCGGCAAATCACGCATGGACGAGGCTATGGCTACCGGGGCGGACAAGCTGCTGGCGCTCTGCCCCTGCTGCCAGTTCCAGTTCCGCGTGACGGCGGAAAAGAAAAAACTGCCGATAGAGACCATAGACATCGCACGGTTCGCGGCGGCGGCGCTGGGCTATAAGTTCCCCGACCCCAACCCGGAGGTGCAGCGCCAGTGGGCGGTCTTCGAGGCGATGATTGCTTTAATGACGCCGGAAGGATTCGCCAAACTGATGGGCACCATGTGGCCGGAGCTGGTTGACGCCATGCCCTTCGGTATGGGGCCGATGATGCGCTTCATGGGTAAAATCCCCGGCGCGCTGAATCTCATGAAACCCATGTTCCCCATCCTTTTCCCCCGCCTCCTCCCCATGATGATGCCCAAGGTTATGCCCACCATGCTCAAGCGGGTGGCGGACGCCATACCCATGCCGGACTACATGAAGGAGCAGATGCCGGAGCTGATGCCCGGGGTCATGAACAGCCTGATGCCCCACATGATAGGGGACGTGGTGCCGCTGGTGACCGGGCCGATGATAGACTATTTGCAGGGCAAAGAAAAGAAGTAATAAAACCCGTTTACCCGGGGAAAAACAGGAGGGGGGCGTAAGCCCCTCTCTTTTTATTTATTGATGATGGGAGATGGATTATCCACGAAGGGATTGGTGCGCAGGGCGAGGGAAAAGAGGAAAGGATAGCGGCTTTTCAGGTACTGCATGTAGTCCGTCCATTCCAGGGTAAGCAGGGCGTAAGCCCGCTTGACGTCATTGGCGAGGTGGGCGATATCCGCCTCCGGTAAATCAGTGAGGGAAGGCCGCGCCGCCAGCTCGTCCCGCAGGTGGACGATAGCCCATAGAAGCTCGGCGTAGGTCTCGTTGGCCACGATGTCCGGGTTTTCCAGCTGCCGCACCAGCAGTTCGCCGATGCCGGAAAGGTAGCTGTGCAGGGCAGGGAGGTCGAGCCGTGTGGGGTCGATGGCGTGGGCGTATTCCCTGAGCCGTTTTTTGAGGTGCTGGAACTCCGCGCCCGTCCACTGCGCCGTCACCAGGAAGTCCTGGCGGACGCCGGATATGCCGGGGTCAAAACCGGCGAAAATATGGAGCAGCCGGTTGCCCGCCTCGGTAAAGAAAACGCCGATGAGCATATTGCGCCGGTGGCCGTGCATGCCGCGCTGCTGGCGCTGGATAATCCACTGCAAAATATTGGTCAGGATGGTCAGCACCGTGCTGATGCCGAAGAGGGTGATGATGATATCGAATACTTTTCCGGCGGTGGTCGTCGGGGTAATGTCCCCGTAGCCCACGGTGGTGATGGTGGTGATGGTGAAATATAAGGCGTTCAGGAAAGACAGCTTTTCTATCGCCATGAAGCCGAAGGTGCCGATAAGCACCACCGCCACCGGCAGGAGCACCACCCATCTCAAGCGCTTCAGCCTGTCCATGCGGGGCTTTACCCTTTTCCTTTCCCGCCGGTCAGCTTGATGTGTTCCTTGCGGCTGTGCTGAAGGATATCTTCAATAATGCCCATCTATTTTTCAGTATACAGTAGACAGTTTACAGTGAATAGTCCCCCCTTCCCCCTGACTGTCAACTTAAAACTGTAAACTGTAAACTCACCCGATGAACACCTCCACTTTAGCCGCCCCGGCCAGCCTGGTAAGGTCGCTGGTGAAGGCGGACCAGTTGAAATCCGTGCGGCGGCGGTACTGGTAGTTCAGGCTCACGCGGTCCTCCATCACGGACATGGTCATCAGTCTGGGGGCGGGCAGGCGCTCTTTAAGGAAAGCGGACAGACTGGCTTCGAGGTCGGCATAGGAGACCTGGTCGACGGATATCATGAGCTGCCCCCGCCCGAACAGGGAAACGCGGTTGCGGGTCAGCCAGTGCACCAGCAAAGCGATAAATACCAGCAGGAAGAGGATGCCGGTAGCCAGGAAGTTGTTGGTGGCGGCACCGATGGACGAGGCGATAAGCAAAAGCAGGAAGCCTATCTCCGCCGGGTCTTTTACCGGCGTGCGGAAACGCACGAAGGACAGGGCGCCCAGCAGCCCCAGCGAAAGCGGTATGGATACCTGGATGCCCAGGAATAGCGCGGTAACGGCCGGCCCGCCGACGATAAAGGTGCGGTGCACCCCCGCCCCGATGTGCCGCGAACCGTAGAACCACTGATACATCAGGTACACCACGATAGACGCTACCAGGGAAAAACCCAGGCCGACGACTATCTGGGGGAGGCCCATCGGGGATTCCAGCCCCTTGATATAGTCCCAGATTTCGCTGAACATGAAAGACCCTCCTTTACTTTTATGGCAGGACCAGCTTGCCCGGCGGCCAGAGACGCGCCACGCTGCCTGGGTCGGCGAAAAAGATATCCAGGCAATTGCCGTACTTGGAAAACCGGCTCCAGTCAACGTCCAGGATTTTCAGGCGGCGCAGGGTGGGGGGCAGCGCTAAAGAAGGCCCCTTCACCTCGATGACGGCGTTGGGCAGGCGGATGGCTTTTTCCCCCCGCCCCAGCTCCGGGTTAACGATGGCGGCGCGTATATCCCGGTCGAAGGACACCCGCTCGCCGGTCTGCATTTCGTTGAAACGGCAGCGCAGGTAGGATATCAGGATAACCGGCTGCAAAGGCTGCTCCGGGAAGCACCCGAAGCCGGCCAGCGTTTGCAGCAGCCGGGTCTTCTCCAGTATGCCGCGACGCAGGTTTTCCGGCCGCAGCAATGCCGCTGAAACCGTGAATTTGCAGCGCTGCTTGCTGCTGGCGAAGCCCTGCCGGGACTTAAGCTCCAGGTAAACCGGTACTTCTCCCGTTCCGCCGGGGCTTTCGTTGTACCAGCGGATGCGCACCTTGTCCTTGCGGAACTCGCCGGACTCCGACCGCCGGTACTGGTCGAGGTCCGGGGTATCGAAGTAAAGGCTGTGAACGAGGTCGCGGGGATACTCTTTATCCGGGCGGCATACCTGCCGTATCAGGGCTAAAGCCAGCCCGCTATCGGCCGGCGGCACCGCGTATTTCCGCTCGAACCGCTGCGCCGGCGTGGCCGGCGGCTGGCCCGTTATTTTATTCAGTATACTGGCGATTTTTATTTCGGTTTCCTCCGGCGGCATTCGTTACCAGGGCATAAACATATCCGCAATCCACATGCTGGCGCCGTTGCCGCTGCCGGGGAGGGCGGCGTTCCGGGCCGGTCTTTCGCCGGCGAGCTGCTGCCGCACGGATTCCCACCGGGCGGCGATGACGGTCTTTAAACCCAGCGAGTTGGGCCCGAAGCCGGACTGGCCGGGGGGCTGCGGGGCTTCCAGCGGCCCGTACAGGTTTTGCAGGAAAACATGGTAATGGTCTTCCTCCAGGCATTCCTTGAGCGTATCCAGCTCGCCGGGGAGGAAGGTGCGGCTTAAAAGCTCGTACAGGCTTCTTACCCTGAATTTATCGTACAGGGCGGCATATTCTTTGGAGCTCAGGATATAGGGCAGAGCGGGGGAAGCGCCGCCCGCCTGCCAGCCTTCAAAGATATCCGGCGGCCTTAAGTCTTCGGTCTTGCAGCGCTCCCAGTCATCGTACGAATAAAACATGGCGGCGTCCGTTTTAACGTAAGGGCGCAGCATATCATAAAGCCGGTCGATGCGCGGCAGGACGGTGTCCAGGGAGAAAGAGGTGTCCAGCAATTGCTGCAAATATTCGTGATACTTTTCCAGGTAGGGCGGGCAGGACAGCAGTCGGTCCACCAGGGGGAAGCGCTGCATCGGGCCGGAGGTGGGCTCGTCGATGTACCAGTTGATGATACCGTCCTTGCGGATGCCGGCGCTGTAGGTGCCGAAGGTCATGTTCAGGTCCCAGGGAATGAGGGAAAATTTACCATCGACCTCATACAAATACATGTTGTGCCCGATGCCGATATAGTTGTCCAGGTGCACGATGCCGGCGGAAACCGCCAGGAACCGCAGCGCCTCGTCCACGTCCAGCACCTTTTCTATTTCCTGCGGGAAGGTCTCGTCCGGCTCATTGTTGAGCACGTCCAGCAGCTTGAACAGGCCGGTGTAGTCCGGGTGGTCCTGGTTGGTCTTGAGACCGGCGGCTTCGATAAAGTTGCGCGCCGTCATGGAGGAAAACGCCGCCGCCGGCGTCTCATTATCCGTCCGGTAGTCTGCCGCCGTGTCCTCGTCGCCCAGGGCTTTTAAAATATCGCCGAGGCGCCCCCCGCCCCAGTTCCGCTCCAGCACCGGCTCTTCTTCCTCCGCCGGCGCTTGGAACGCGCCGTAGCCGAAAAAGCTCTTGTAGGCGTTTTTCTCCGTCCAGTCCAGCCGCGCCGCCGCCACCTCCGGCTTGTAAAGATTGCCGGCGGTACCGGTGAAGTAGCGGGAGAGGAAAGCGGCGTCCACCGCTTCCACCATCGTATAGACGCCCAGGTGGTGGTCGTTCAGGTAAAGGTCGACTATCGAGGCGCGGGGCGAAGGCACGCCCATCCCGGCGAAAATTTCATAAGAGATAACGTCCCGGATGAGGGTGGGGTCGCTCCAGCCGTTATTGAAATGCACCTTTTTCAGGCCGTGGAAGGTGAGCTCGCTGTTGAAGAGGTTAAAGTCCACCGCCAGCGGAAAGCGGTCGCTGTCCCAGGCCACCGTCTGGTTGAGGGAGGCGTTGCCCTTGGTCCTGACGGCCACGTCCGG
Source organism: Dehalococcoidales bacterium (assembly GCA_041652735.1). Classification (NCBI taxonomy): domain Bacteria; kingdom Bacillati; phylum Chloroflexota; class Dehalococcoidia; order Dehalococcoidales; species Dehalococcoidales bacterium. The sequence goes on from JBAZGT010000003.1 coordinate 45,588, forward strand.
CACCAGCTCGTCATCGAACCAGAAGTCCGCTTTATAGTAGTCTTTGTTGTAAGCCGTCGCCTTTAAAGACTCCCAGCTGCTTTCCGGCATGATGATGCGCACAGTGGCGACGCGGTCGGTATAAAAGGGGTTTACTTTCTTATCGCCGCTGTAGGCGGCGGGGCTGACGGCGCAGCCGGACAGGGAGACCGTGAGAATAACGGCCGCCGGCAGCAGCCCGGCTAATACCGCTTTAATTCCTTTCAGCATTGCCTGTTTCCGCCGTTTCAACATCGGATTTATGCGCAATAAGCGAAAGTTTTATGCAGAATTAAATTTAATTGTTAAGAGATTACCAGATAACAGGCGGCAATGCAAATACTATCCGGCTAAATGAAAAAGGCGGCGGCCCGTTTTTTAGCGCCGCCGCCCTTTCCCCGTGCGGCTTTAGTCATCTCTCCTGATGCGTTTTTGCAACTGCGATATTTTTTTCCATCTCAATTTTTCTTCCAGGACGGCATGTCCCGCCTGGCGCATATTGAGGTGCCGGACTTCCCGCTGGAGCTTCTGGTAGTTCATGAAATGTCTGGCGTCCAGCTCACCGCGCTGGATGGCCGCGCGGACGGCACAGCCCGGCTCGGCATTATGCCGGCAATCGGCAAAGCGGCAGCCCGCGGCGATGCGGGAAATATCCTCAAAGGCGTTATCGAGGCTTTCTTCATCTCCCCAGACCTGTATCTCGCGCATGCCCGGCGTATCGATAACCGCCCCGCCTCCCGGCAGCAGGATAAGCTCGCGGCGGGTGGTGGTATGCCTTCCCTCCATATCGCTCTTGCGAATCTCGGCGGTGGCCAGCCGCTCTTCCCCGAGCAAGGCATTAACGATAGCTGATTTTCCCACGCCGGACGACCCCAGTAACGCTGCCGTGTTTCCCCTCGTCAGGTACATTCTTAAAGCGTCCATACCCGTCTGTTCAATAGCGCTTACAGCGTGGACGGGAATCCCGGGCGCTATCGTTTTTACCTGCCTGATTCGGGCTTCGATATCGGCGCAGAGGTCAGCCTTGTTTAAAACGATAACCGGGAACGCCCCGCTGACGCGGGCGATGGCCAGGTAGCGCTCGATTCTTCGCAAATTCAGGTTCCTGCCGCCGTCCAGTCCGCTGACGAGGAAAACCGTGTCCACGTTGGCGGCAACCACCTGCTCGAGCGTCTTGCCGCCGGCTATCCTATCCCGACCGCCGGTAATCTGCCGGGAAAAACTGGTTTTCCGGGGTAATATCGCCCGGATGACAGCCTTTAGCTCGCCGGGCAGGGGACGGAGGGCCAGCCAGTCCCCGACCGCCGGATATTCATCTCCGCCGTCCGCCAGGTAACGCATTCTGCCTGACAGCTGCGCCGCCAGTTCACCGGACGCGGTAAGCGCCTGGCAGGAGTCCTTCTCCACGGTAACTACCCTCCCGGGCACGGCGCCCAGTATTTTTACGGACTGGAATTCACCGGCAAAATAGTCGTCCCAGCCCAGTTCTTCAAGGTTTATCTCATTTTCTTCAGCCAAATTTATTTACTCCTTTTTACGTCCTGCTAACCTGATGAGGGCAAGATATCTGCCCGCGTCTTCCCGGAGCACCGGCTCCTCGGAGGGGAACATAAGCGTTCCCGCCTCATCGCAGGCTTTCTCATATTGCAGCCAGTCTTTCCAGCCGTCCGGCATCGCGTCCGCCGCTACGTCTTTAACCACGCTCAATTTATCCCAGTGACTTTGCCACCAGGCGGCGGTATGGAAGCACCAGCACTCGTCCACCCAGAGAGGCTTGCCGTTAGCGCGCGGGCGCGCCAGGTGCTCCGGCACCGGCCCGTTAAAGTCTTTAGCCAGCCCCGCCACCACTACCCCTATTTGCCCGCCCGGCCTCAGGAATTTCAGGAAATTGGGGAGGTACAGGTCGTCCGTGCCATAGTACTGGTAGGAGTCCAGGCTGATGATGGCATCGAAAAACTCCTCAGCATACGGCAAATCGTGCGCCTCGGCGTGAATCGGGCAGATTTCATTTTCCAGTCCGGCCTCCTTAATGCGCCCCCAGTTTTCCGCGGCGGGAATCCAGAGGTCGTTAGCCCACACCTTCACCCCGTATTCTTTAGCCAGGAAAACGGAGCTGAGCGCCTTGCCGCAGCCCATGTCCAGCACGCGCATGCCGGGCTTTAAATCCATTTTTTCACAGAGCCATTCCGTCAGCCAGAGGACGTTGGGCCCCATCCACCCCTTCAAAACCCATTCCGGATCGTATTTGGCCGACCGCGGAAACCTATCGTTTTTGAGCAGTTCTTTCATTCTTTCTTTGGTTAATTTATTCATATAGATTCTCCTTTCTTTAAGACCAGGTTATTTTTCCGGGTACAGTCCCTCCAGGGGAAAAGGCGGCTGGGCGACCGGGCGCACCGCTAAAGACAAAAGCGCCAGCTCATTGTTTTGGTATTTGGCCGTGCGTTGGTTCTTATGGTATTTACCGCGCATATAACAAGCCCTCGACTATCCGTTATTTAGTGGGGAAAACAAAAAAACCGCGGAGCTGTCACGTCCGCGGCGGATAAACGGGCCTGCTTTAAGGGGTGGCGGGGGGAGGGTATAAAAAGCCAAAGCCGTTCCCGGAGGAACGGCCAGTTAAAACCAGAAAAAAAGGGGGGCCGGATTCCTACCGGAACATGACAGCGCTATGGATGGCTGCAAGCACTTGTTTCAACATGAATGCCTCCTTGTGAGCGCAGAATTACAGAAAGATGATATCACGCGACTATAAATGTGTCAAGCGCCGACGCTCGGCGGCATTTCCCGGGCGTACAGCTCCACCCAGGCCGGTTTGTAGCCGAGCGCGGCGGCGGTGCCCCGGGAGGCGATATTGGCTATGGACGTGGAGTAGTAGGGCAGCTTTCCCTTATCGAGGATATGTTGCGTCACGGCGCCGACCAGCGCTTTGCCGATGCCGCGCCGGCGGTACTCCGGCAGGGTGTCCACGCCTATCTGCCACATGATGTCGCAGTCCGCGCAGGCGGCGGCCACCCCGGCAATTTCGCCGTTAAGACGGGCCACGGCGGTGACTACCCTCGGCCGTAGCGGATTGGGCGCGAACCCCAGCGCGTTGGTGAAGCGGCTGCCCTGGTAAAGGTCCGCTGGGGTTTCACCTTCGTTCAGGCTTATCTTAACTTCTTTTACCGGGGCGCAGGGGTGGAAAATATCCGGCGTGCAGATGTATTTCAGGTCCGGACCGGCCATGCACTGCCCGTCGCGCTTGACATAACTATCCATGCGGCCGATGATGTACGCCGTATAAATATCGTCGCGGGCAAGGCCGCTCAAATTTATCCTGGCCCAGCGCTGGCGTTCCGCGCAGCAGCTAACGATAACGCTCCGCCCCATGGTGGCCGCTATCAGCGTCTTTTCCCGGAAAGGGAACTTCCGCCGCCCCGGCAGCTCTTTGGCCTGGTAGATGAAGACGCCCTCTTTATCGAAGTCGCTTTCAGTACAGGCCAGGTCCACCGCCAGGACTATCTTGACTACGTTCAGCGCGGTATAAAAGTCCCGTAACATTTTTTGCCTCTAGACAGGTCATTCCGGCGCAAAACTGACCCCGGGGGCCGGGAAAATATAAGCTCTGGCCCCCGGTCTGAAGCCCGCGCCGGAACGGCAGTATTTACGTATTATTTTTAGTTTAAGGCGTCACGCCGCCCGATACCACCAGCACCTGCCCCACGATATCGCTGGCCGCGTCCGAGACCAGGAAGGTCACCGCGTTGGCGATGTCCTGCGGGGTGGTGAGCCGCTTGATGGGCAGGGTCTTGGGGAAGTTCTCGATGAGGCCGGGGGGCGCGTTCTTGGCGAAGCCGGTATTGGCCACGCCGGGCGAGACCAGGTTGATATTAATGCCCTCCGGGGCGGCTTCTTTAGCTACTCCCAGGCTGAAGCCGATGATGCCCGCCTTGGCGGCGGCGTAGCCGGCGGTGAACATGCCGCCGTGAATGCCCGCGCCGGACGTGATGTTGACGATTTTGCCGCTCTTCTGTTTTATCATCAGCGGCAGGACGGTCATGGTGCCGTTGCGGGTGCTGGTCAGGTTGACGTTGATATCGAAAGCCCAGTCCTTGTCCGTCATCTGGAGGAAGGGCTTGGGGGGTGTACAGCCGCCGGCGTTATTGACCAGGATGTCTATCCGCCCGAATTTTTCCATTATCTTGTTCACCATGTCCGCCCATTCCGGCACGCTGGTGACGTCCGCTTTCAGCGCTATGGACTTGCGCCCGAGCTTCTCCACCGCGGCAGCCGTGGCTTTGGCGCCTTCGAGGTCGAGGTCGGCGATGGCGACATCGCAACCTTCTTTGGCCAGCTGTAAAGCTATCGCTTTGCCGAAGCCTATCTGGCTGCCGGCCCCGGTCACCAGTGCTATCTTGCCTTTTAAGCCCAGTTCCATCTAATGCCTCCTAAAATTTTATAATCTTGCCGCCGTCCACGTCTATAACCTGGCCGACGATATCGCTGGAGACGTCCGATGCCAGGAAAGCCGCCATGCTGCCGATGTCCTGCGGCGTGGTCATCCTGCCGGCGGGTATATCCATGCTCACGTGCCTGGCGAACTCCGGCGGGGTCTCCGCCGTTTTCAGTACCTGGCTGGAGCGTAAAAACCCCGTGTCCCCGATGCCGGGACTGATGCTGTTGACGTTGATGCCTTTGCCTATCACTTCCTTGGCCAGGGACTTGGTGAAAGCCATCACGCCGGCCTTGGCCGCGCTGTAAATGCTGGAGTTGGCCAGCCCCATCGTGCCCACGCCGGAAGAAATGTTGATAATTTTACCGTGCTGGCGCTCTATCATCTGCGGCAGCACCGCTTTGGTGCAGATGAACACCGCTTTGAGGTTGAGGTTGATATCCGGCTCCCACTCCGCCTCCGTCTTTTCCGCGAAAGGCCTGGGCGGGGTGGCGGCCCCGGCGTTGTTCACCAGAATGTCTATTCCGCCGAATCTGCCAACGGTCTGCTTTACCGCGGCGCCGACCTCCGCGCTGCTGGTGACGTCCGCTATCAGGGCCAGGGCTTCCCGCCCCAGCGCTTCGATAGACGCGGCGGTCTTTTGCGCGCCCTCCAGGTCTTTATCCACGATGACAACATTACAGCCTTCTCCGGCCAGCGCCAGGGCGATGCCCTTGCCGAAGCCGGTCTGGCTACCGGCCCCGGTCACCATTGCCACTTTGCCTTGCAGTCCCAGGTCCATGTTCCTACCCCCTTTGCCCGAATTTCCCCTCTATATTGCGGGTAATGCGCGCCGCGCTGGCTTTCAGCTCGATAATTATCTCTTTGACCCTGGGCTGCATACGCGGTTCCGGTCCCACCACGCTCAAACCTACCGGTAGAATGTAGTTGGAAATGGGCGCGGCGATGCACAGTGTCCCCTGGATGCGCTCTCCGCGGCTAACGGCGTAGCCTTTGACGAGGATATCCCGCAGCTGGGCCAGCAGCAGGTTTCTATCCGTGACGGCGGGCCCGTTCGGCGTAGTGATTTTGATGATATCCAGCAGCATGTTGAGTCGGCTGGCGTCCAGCTGGGCCATGAGCACCTTGACGGAAGCCCCGGAAAAAAGGCCGGCGGAAAACTGCTCCAGCCGGTAGCTTTCCCGCGTCACCCGCAGGTCATGCTGGCTGGGTATATCGTGGAGGGAAAGCAGCTGCATCCCGCTCAGGATATCCAGGGATACCGTTTCCCCGGAGGCGGAAGACAGCCGGCGCATCTCGGCGTCGGAGTAGAGAATAAGTCGCTTGTGGGTGCTGATGGCGTTGACCGCGAACCGGCTGACCAGCAGGCTGAGGTAATACTGGCGGTTAATCGTGTCCTGCACGACGAGCTGCGACTGCTCCAGCAATTTGAGCACCCGGTGCACCGTGGACTTGCTGAAGTTGCACTCCCTGGCGATATCGCTCACGTTGTGGATATCCTTGCTCAGGCATACAAGGATAGCCGCGGCATGGGCGATGGAACCGGTGGCCGGCTGGATTTTTGCCGGCCCGGTTTTCTGGCCTGACATTACCATATCAGTCATCTCCGTACAAATATTCGTTCACGGAAGGCGCTTTTCCTCCCGGTGGGCGTCCGCGGAATGTTCAGCCTGTAGGAACCGGAGTTCCTTTTTGTTCGTAAATATTATAGCACATGGTGTCAATAAAGCCTTGCGCCGGCAGGTTGTATTTTTAAATTTCCCCGCTCATTTCGGAAGATTTGAAGGGCGCGGAACTATTTTATCGTTGTTTGACACGTTGTGCTATAATGAGAAATATTTTACGGCCAGCACAAATTCAGATATACGGAACGTACGAACCGCAGCCTGGTTGGCCGGGCCCATTTTGTTTAATGTATATTGCCACGCGTCCATCGCCGTGAAGGGAGGGTAAAATGATTGCCAAAAAAGAACTGAGCGGAATAGTCGGTGCCGGTAATGTCGGCAGCGATGCAGCCACGCTGGCGCAATACGCCGGGGACATGAGCTTCGTCCATCATGTGCAGCCGGACTACGTGGTTAAGCCGCGCAACGCCGACGATGTGGAAAAACTGGTGAATCTCGCCCGGGAAAAGAAGGTGCCGCTGGTGCCGGTAAGCTCCGGCGTCCCCCACTTCCGCGGCGATACCGTCCCCTCCGCCGGCGGCGCGGTTATCGTCGACCTTTCCAATATGAAGAAAATCATCCGCGTGGACCGCTATAACCGCGTGGCGTTGTTCGAGCCGGGCGTGACCTACGGCGAGCTGATTCCGGCGGTGGCTAAAGAAGGCCTCCGCCTCAATATGCCCCTCCTCCCCCGGAGCACCAAGTCCGTGGTGGGCAGCATGCTGGAGCGGGAGCCGGTGGTCATGCCGGACTATCACTGGGACATCGCCGACCCGCTTTGCGATGTGGAGATTATCCTGGGCAGCGGCGCTTTATTCCGCACCGGCGCTTCCGCCGGGCCGGGCACGCTGGAGGAGCAGTGGAAGGTGGGCGGCGCGCAGAAAGAGGCGGCCGGTCCTTCTTCCGCTTCCTGGTACCGCGTTATCCAGGGCGCGCAGGGCACCATGGGCATCGTCACCTGGGCGTCCGCCCGCTGTGAAATCCTCCCTAAAAAAGAGGAGCCGTTCCTCGCCGGCTCCAGCGATTTGGCTAAAATCATGGAAATGGTGCACTGGCTGATTCGGCTGCGTCTGGTTAACGAGTGCTTTATCCTGAACAGCACCGACCTCGCCACCCTTTTACCCAAGAAATCGTCCCATGAATACCCGCAGGTCAAGAGCAGCCTGCCGCCGTGGATTCTCTTCTATAATGTAGCCGCCTATGATTATCTCACGGAAGACCGGATAAAATGGCAGGTGGCGGACATTAAAGATTTATCCCAGCGCCTGGGGCTGGAACCGGTGCAGTCGCTCGGGGCCGCCTCCGCCTTTGATTTGCTCAAACTGGTACAGGCCCCCTCCCCGGAACCCTACTGGAAAACGCCGGGCGGCTGGGGCTGCCAGGACATTTTCTTCATCACCGCCTTCGATAAAGTGAGCGGGTTGGTGGCCGCCATGCATGACCTGGCGGCGGAGGCCGGCTACCCCACCCCGGACATGGGCGTTTATATCCAGCCGGCGGTGCAGGGGGTTAACTTCCACGTGGAGTTCAACCTGTTCTATCCCCTCGGCAACCCCGCGGAAGCGGCAAAGGTGCAGCAGCTTACGGTGAGCGCGGTGCGCCGGCTGATGGATAAAGGCGCTTTCTTCTCCCGCCCCTACGGCGACGCCACCGGCGCCATCATGAACCGCGATGCCGCCACCGTGGCCGCCCTCAAGAAAGTAAAAGCTATACTCGACCCCGATAATATCATGAACCCGGGCAAGCTGTGTTTTTAAGGAAGCAGACAGTAAATAGTAAACAGTCCCCGTCCCCTTTTCCCCAAACTGTAAACTGTCTACTTTAGACTGAAAACTCACCGACTAAGGAGGTCCTAATATGGCGCTTGAAGATTTAAGAAACGAGATGGAAACGTGCCGCCGCTGTTCCGCCTGCAAGTTCATGCCCTTTGAAAAGGTGACGGGCTACGCGCCGATTAACGTCTGCCCCAGCATTTCCCGCTATAACTTCCATACCTATTCCGGGGGCGGGCGCATGGTCAACGGCGTGGCGCTTCTGGAAAAAAGGCTGGATTTCTCCCCCAAGTTCATGGACGTGATGTACAACTGCCAGATGTGCGGCGCCTGCGATGTCTCCTGCAAGTACGCCATGGACATGGAGGTCATGGAACCTATTTACGAGACCCGCATCAAGGCGGTGGCGGAAGGCCATACCAACCCTGCCCTGGACAAGGTTATCAACAGCCTGCGCAAGCAGGGGACGATGGTCCCCGGCGCCAAAACAAAGCGCGGGGACTGGGCGGAGGGGCTGGGACTCAAGGACTGCACCAAAGAGAAAGTGGACGTTATCTTTCACGTGGGCTGCCAGACCAGCTTCAATAAAGATATGTGGCACCTGGCCAGGACCACGGCCAAGCTTTTGCAGAAAGCCGGCGTGAACTTCGGGGTGGCGGGAGAGAGCGAGACCTGCTGCGGCGGGCGCGCCTACCAGACGGGCTACCGGGACGACTTCCTTGCCCAGGCCAAAAAGAACATGGTCATGATTAAAAAGTCCGGCGCCAGGACTCTGGTCACCGGCTGCGCGGACGGCTACCACGCCTTTAAAGTGCTCTATGATAAATTCAACCTCAAGGGCAAGCTGGAAGTCCTGCATATTACCGAATACCTCGACCGGCTGATAAAAGAAGGCAAGCTCAAGCCCAAGAAGAAGGTTGACATAACCGTAACCTACCACGACCCCTGCCACCTGGGGCGGCTGGGAGAGCCGTTCGTTCACTGGCAAGGCAAGGAGATTCCCGGCCATATCCGCATCTTCGAGCCGCGCAAGGAATGGCGGCGGGGCACCTACGGCGTTTACGAGCCGCCGCGCGATGTGCTAAAGAGCATCCCCGGCCTCAAGCTGGTGGAAATGACGCGTATTAAAGAGTACACCTGGTGCTGCGGCGCCGGCGGCGGCGTCAGCGTCTCCAACCCGGACTTTTCCCTCTGGACGGCCGTGGAAAGAATTAAAGAGGCGGAGTCCACCGGGGCGGCGGCTATCGTTACCACCTGCCCCTGGTGCGTCAGCAACTTTACCGGGGCTATCAAGGAAAAAGGCAGCAGCCTGAAAGTCTATGACGTTATAGAGCTGCTGGAAAAAGCGCTGTAAAAACATACTATTGTTGTCATTCCGGCGGAGGCCGGAATCCATGAGGTGGGGTGGGGTAACTAATAACTGAAAACTGTAAACTAATAACTGTTAACTAATAAACACCGCCGAGGAGGTAAAAAAGATGTCTTTACCCAAGGATTTTTATAAAGCGTTAGAGGACATCCTGGGGCCGGAAAACGTTTCCGACGACCCCGTTATCAACGAGTCGTACTCCTTCCCCATCCGCAAGAAGACGATGCCGGAGAAGGTGGGGTATTTGCCCCGCTTCGAGGCCGTCGCCCTTCCCGCCAGCACGGCGGAGGTGCAGGCCATCGTCCGGCTGTGCAACAAGCACAAGGTGCAGTATAAGGCATCCAGCACCGGCTGGCTCTACTGCGACCCCGTTGCCCCCAACTGCATCAAAATAGACCTGCGCCGCATGAACCGCATCCTGGAAATCAATGAAAAGAGCATGTACGCCGCCGTGGAGCCTTACGTCATCGGCGCGCAATTGCAGGCGGAGCTGATGAAAAAAGGACTCACCTGCAACCAGTGCGGCGCCGGCGCCAACTGCTCCATCATGCCGCTGGCCTCCCACGTGGGGCTGGGGCACATGAGCCAGAGCGGCAGCTACACGGAAAGAAACCTCCTGGCGGTGGAATGGGTCACCGGGGAAGGGGATATCGTCAAGCTGGGGTCTTTAGGCTCTTTAGGGGAGTGGTTCAGCGGGGACGGCCCCGGGCCTTCTTTGCGCGGCGTTATCCGCGGCAACTCCACGCCGCTGGCCGGTCTTGGCGTTTATACCGCCGGCGCGGTCAAGATATACCACTGGGCCGGCCCGCCGGCCTGGAAGGTGGACGGCGTTTGCCCCCAGTACAGCCACCCGGAAATGCCTCCCACCGTAATGATACGCTACCTGTCTTTTAAGGATATCGAGGACACCTTCGAGGCGGTGCGGCGCATCGGGGAGGCGGAAATCGGCTACACTTTAATGGGCTTCAACGCCGCCATGATGGCTTCCAACATCGCCACGGACAACCAGGAAGATTTGGACTACCTCAAGCAGTTCGCCGCGCAGGTGCAGGGCGTGGGCTTCCTTATTATTATCGTCGGCAACTCCGCGCGGGACTTCGCTTACAAGAAGGGCGCCCTGGAGCAGATTATGCAGGAGACCGGCGCCATGTCTCTGAAAGACGTGGAAGACCCGGTCATGGGTGCCGGCTTTGCCTGGCGCTTCATCCGCATCACCGGCTCCATCCGCGAGACCTCCCGCGCTACCGGCTGGGGCGGCGGCACGGTGGGCGGCTCCGATGTGTTCCCGCTGATGACCCGCTACATCCTGCACACCTCCAACCTCAAGCAGCAGCTTATCGACCAGGGCCTTATCATGGACGATTTCACCCACCCCTTCATCCAGTCCATCGAGCACGGCCATACCGGCCACGGTGAAATCCTGATACGCTATAATCCCGCCGGCCCCGACCACATCAACAAGGTGCAGGGGATGCTTTCCCGCGAGGCCAACAAGACGGCTATCGAGGGGCGCTTCGGGGTACCGCACCATGTCTGGAGCGATGCCCTGCACGATATGTACGGCCCGGAGGCGCATAACTACCACTTATTATTAAGGAAGATAAAGAAGACCTTCGACCCCAATGCGGCGTCGGAGTCGTCCAACTATATTACCGCCAGGGATGAGAAAAAGTAGGCTGTCATGTCATTCTGGCGGAGGCCAGAATCCACTGAAAATACCTGGTATATTTTAGGGTTCATATATGGATTCCAGCCTTCGCTGGAATGACAATACTGGTGGAGGATTACTTTCCTCTTCTGTGAAGGGAGAGGCACAAAATAGATTAGGAGGGAACACCAATGTTGCTTAAAGACAGGGTTGCCATTATCACCGGCGGTGCCCGCGGCATGGGCCGGGCTATCGCGCTGCGCTTCGCTAAAGAGGGCTGCTCCTCGGTCATCGTCGACCTGCTGGACCAGGACGGCGAAAAGACGGTGGCGGATATCAAGAAGGCCGGGAAAGACGCTATTTACGTCCGCTGTGATGTCACCAGCAGCGCCCAGGTGAAGGACATGGTGGCTAAGGCCGTCGCCAAGTTCAAGAAAATAGACATCATGGCCAACTGCGCCGGCATCGGCAAGCCCCCCAAGCTTATCGGCGATATTTCCGAAGAAGAATATGATAAGGTAGTCGCCGTCAACATGAAGGGCATTTTCCTCTGCCTCCAGGCCATCGCCCCGCACATGAAAGCCAACAAGTACGGCAAGATTATCAATATCGCCTCGCTGGCGGGCATTTCCCCCAGCCCGATGTCCATTCACTACGCCGCCGCCAAAGCCGCCGCCAAGCACCTGTCCGACTGCTTTGCGCTGGAGGTGGCCAAGTTCAACATCACCTGCAACGCCATTCTGCCCGGCATGATACGCACGGACATGACGCGTGATTTCGCCCCGCCCATGATTAAAGACCTGGACGGTTTCATGAGCAAGATGGCGGAAGGCATACCCCTGGGCCGTGAGGGAACGGTTGATGATATCGCCTCGGCGGCGCTTTTCCTGGCCTCGGAAGAGTCGTCCTACATTACCGGGGACAGCATCCGCGTCGGCGGCGGCATGCCCAACCGGGCCGCGGGATAAAAGGGATTAATTTTTAGTAATTAATGGGGGGCAGGGGAGTCAAAGACGGGATAAATATACCGCTCATGGTGAGCCTGCCTGCCCTTCATAGCTTCAGCGTAGGAGGGTCGAACCATGAGGCCTTGCCCCTCTAAAAGCTCACTTCGTGGTGACTCAGTATCAACGGGGTGAGCGTACTAAAAACCTAACTCTTTTCCTTGCCGAATACCCGCGCGATGTTATCCGATATCTTGGCGGCGCTGGCTTTTACCGCGGTGATAACCTCGGTTTCCTTGGGCCGCAAGCGGCTTTCCGGCCCCACCACGCTCACCGCCACCGGCAGGCTGTAGTTTTTCAGCGGCGCGGACACGCACATCGCCCCGCTTATCCTCTCCCCGTAACTTACCGCGTAGCCCTCCCGCCGGATTTCCTTTATCTGCGCCAGCAGCTGCTCTTTGCCGGAGGTAACCCGTTCCGCGCCGCGGCTGGGACCGCCGGCCAGCGCCGCCTTGAGCTGCCGGTCGTTCAGGAGGGAGAGCAGCACCCGGGTGGAAGCGCCCGTCTGCAAAGTGCCGGAGAGCCGGCTGGCCTGGATTACCCGGAGGTCGTGCCGGCTGGGTATCTCGTACAGGGAAAAATGCTGCGTGCCTATCAGGATATCCAGGGCTACCGTTTCCTCGGACAGCGCGGAGAGATGCTTCATCTCCCGGTTGGCGCACATGATAAGAAATTCATGGGTGGTTACCGGGTTGGCGGCCAGCCTGGTAATCAGCGGCCCCAGGTAGTAGCGGCGGTTCATCGCATCCTGGATAACCAGTCCGGACTGCTCCAGCAGCTTGAGCACCCGGTGCACGGTGGACTTGCCCAGCTTGCACTGCGCGGCGATGTCCGTCAGCGAGTGGGAGTCCTGGCTGATGCAGTCCAGCACGCTCACGGCGCGGGCGATGGAACCGGAGGCCTGCCCGTCCCTCTCCGCGATATTGTCCTCTTTAGCGGCGCGGCCGCTGTCTTTACGCACGGGACTATTATAGCATAATACAAAAAACTACTCCCAACTTTTCTCAATACCAAATATGGAACTTCCTTTCCGGCGGCGGGGATAAGCGGTATAATACGCGGTAACAGTCCGCTTGGTACTATACATTATATAAAAAGAACGCACAGGAGGTTCCCGCCGGTGTCTGAAGGAAAATACAGCCAATACGTTATCAAAGCCCCCACCCTGAAAGGGGATTTCCCCCCGCTGGCGCAGCGCATGGTCTATGACGGCCTGACCGGGGGCGGCACGGGCAACGTGGGCATAAGGTACTCCTTTTTCCACGGCCCGCCCTTCCAGTTCGAGGTGCCCCACCGCCATGATTATGACCAGTTTCTCTGTTTCCTGGGCACGCCGGAAGATGTGCGGGTCTTCGATGCCGAGGTGGAGATATGGCTGGGCGACGAGAAAGAGAAGCACACCATTACGGAGTCCACCATCGTCCACATTCCGGCGGGGCTGCTGCACTGCCCCATGAACTACAAACGGATAACCCAGCCCATCATGCTGATAAACATCACCCTGGGCGGGGAGTACGTCAAGAAAGGCGTCAAGGGGGAGCTGCTGCCCTGGCGGCCGGAACCTAAAAAGAAACCGGAAAAGAAATGACCGCCGGTTGATTGGGGGGAAAGGATTGCTGACGGGACGGCTCTTGTAGCAGTCTTTGGAGCGGGAGATCCCGATTTCATCGGGACGACTTTCTGCTGATGGAGCGGGAGACGGGATTCGAACCCGCGACTTCCTGCTTGGGAAGCAGACATTCTACCACTGAATTACTCCCGCTTAAGGCCATCTAATTTTAGCGGAAAAGGCTGATGTTGTAAAGAATCCTTTTAGCGGAAAAGTCCGATGCTGTATAAAATCCGCGGGCGTAAAATAAGGATGGTATCAGGAGGATTCTATAAGTTTATTAAATAAATAATATACAAAGTGTAACATTTGACTTTTTTTTATGGCATTGATATACTCGCCATGAATGTTTGCACTTGAAATTGAATCAGGCAGACTGTTAGAATTTCAGGTATACCAAAAAAACTTAAGGAGGATGAAGGTATGTCCGAAGATTTTGTGAATTTGTTGGCGGATCTTAAGGAGGATGAGGTCCTGAAGCTCGTCAAGCAGCGGCTTGATGCTAAAGAAGACCCTCTGAAAATCCTGGAAGATGCCCGGAAGGGTATGGAAATAGTCGGCAAGCGCTTTGCCGGCGGCGAATATTTCCTCCCCGAGCTCGTCTTTTCCGGCGAGCTGCTCGCCCAGGTTACCAATATCGTTAAACCCCACCTCACCGGGTCCGGAGTCCAGGTCAAGAAAATCGGCAAGGTCGTCATCGGCACCGTCGCCGGCGATATTCACGATATCGGCCTGAACATCGTCGACTTCATGCTGGATGTCAACGGCTTCGAGGTCACCAACCTCGGCGTTGACGTGCCGGTGGAAAAGTTCGTCAAAGCCATGAAAGACACCAAAGCGCCGGTCCTCGGCCTGAGCGGCTTCCTTACCCCCGCCTTTGACGCCATGAAAGAAACGGTAGAGGCGCTGGAAAAAGCCGGCCTGCGCAAGGACATCAAAATCATGATCGGCGGCGGCCAGATGGACGATGAGGTCCGCAAGTACGCCAAAGCCGATGCCTTCGGTAAAGACGCCATGGCGGCAGTCACCCTGTCCCAGAAGTGGATCGGTACGAAATAACCATGGAAAAGACATGGGCGGAGTTATCTCCGGAAGAAAAGCGCCAGGAACGCTTTAAGCGGTGGCTTTCTCCGCCGGGTGTCACCTTTGCCACCCCGCAAGCTGAAAAGCTCTATAAAGAGCGGGTCACCAGGTTCATCAAGGCGTTTTCCCTGCAAAAGCCGGACCGGGTTCCCTGTATCCTCCCCACCGGCTTTTACGCGGCCGCTTACGCCGGCACCAATCTCGGCACGGTCATGTATGACTATGACGAGATGAAACGCGCCTGGCTCAAGACGCTGCACGACTTCGACGGGGATACCTACGTTCCCCCCGCCCTCGTGCCGCCCGGCCGCTCGCTGGATGCCGTGGACTACAAACTGTACAAGTGGCCCGGCCACGGCCTGGCCAAGACCACGCTTTCCTACCAGGCGGTGGAAGGCGAATGGATGAAGCCCGGTGAGTACGATGCCCTGATTAGAGACCCCTCTGATTTCTGGCTGCGCACCTATATGCCGCGGGTCTTCGGCGCGCTTAAGGCCTTTACCCAGCTCCCGCCACTGACCGGCTTTGAGGAAATAGCCACCCAGTCTTTCCTGCCCTTCGGCAACCCGGAGGTGCAGGCCGGCTTCAACGCATTAATGCAGGCCGGCAATGAAAGCCTCAAGTGGATAGCCGTGGTGGGTGAGGTGGCGGGGCAGTCCCTGTCCCTGGGGTTCCCCGGCGTGATGAGCGGCCTGGCCAAAGCCCCCTTTGATACGCTGGGAGATACCCTGCGCGGCACGCAGGGCATTATGATGGACATGTTCCAGCGGCCGCAGAAAGTCCATGAAGCCATGGAAAGGATAGTGCCCATCGCCGTGGAAGGAGCGCTCGCCTCGGTGGCCAATGCCGCGGCGCCCGTTATCATCATGCCGCTCCACAAGGGCGCGGATACTTTCATGTCCGTCAAGCAGTACGAGACCTTCTACTGGCCTACCTTCAGAAAGGTGGTCATGGCGCTGGTCAATGAAGGCGTTTTCCCCATGCTCTTCGCCGAGGGAAGCTACAATAAGCGACTCGATATCATCGGCGATTTTCCCAAGGGCTCGGTAGCCTGGTACTTCGACCAGACGGATATCTTTGAAGCGAAGAAGAAAATCGGCGATAGATGCTGTATTGTCGGCAACGTGCCCACCTCCATGATAATGACGGGCACCCCGCAGCAGGTTAAGGAACACTGCCGGAAACTCATTGAAGGCTGCGCCCCGGGCGGCGGCTACGTGCTCGCCGGCGGCGCCAACGTCGATGAGGGCAACCCGGAAAACCTGCGGGCCATGATGGCCGCGGTCAGAGAATACGGCGTTTATAAATAATAAGCACGGCTGATTAGCTGGCAGTGCTCGCCTATCATCCTTTCTCCCGGCTGGCGGCACTGCCGCTTATTAAGCGGTTGTCTCTGGAAGGATTGACATGGAAAAAGAATGGTCGGAGATGACCTGGCAGGAAAAACGCGAGCAGCGCTTCAGCCGATGGCTTTCCGCCGCCGATGTCAAGTTTAAAAACCCGGAAGCGGCTAAAAAATATAAAGTCCGCGCCACCCGGATGATTAAAGCTATCAAAATGGAAATCCCGGACCGCGTTCCGGTGCATATCGCCGCCAACTCTTTCGTCGCCTACAACGCCGGCTATACTCTTAAAGACGTCCTGTATGATTACTCCAAGATTTACCCCGCCTGGGAGAAGTTCATCACGGAGTTTGACCAGGACTCCAATGATACCCCCGGCTTTTTCCCCGCCCGGGTCTACGAGCTGCTCGGCAACCAGATAACCAAGTGGCCGGGCGGCGGCCTGCCGGACAACGCCTCCCTCCAGAACTTCGTGGAAAAGG
Organism: Dehalococcoidales bacterium; assembly: GCA_041652735.1. Lineage (NCBI taxonomy): Bacteria > Bacillati > Chloroflexota > Dehalococcoidia > Dehalococcoidales > Dehalococcoidales bacterium. The sequence goes on from JBAZGT010000003.1 coordinate 62,015, forward strand.
ACTACATGCAGGCGGACGAATACGACCTTTTTATGAAAGACCAGTTCGACTTCGGGACGCGGTTCTTTACCCCCCGCACCTGGAGCGCTTTCGCGCCCCTGGCCAAATTGCCTCCCCTCACCTCCTACCAGGGCCTGCCCAACCAGCTCATGGCCCTGTGCCTGGACCCGGAGTTCCGGCAGATGTTCAAGAAAATCCAGGCGGCCGCGGCGGAGCAGGCCAAATTCAACGAGGTAATGGGGAAATGCGCCCGGCTCTCCATCGAGTCCGGCTACCCGCCGCTGGCGGGCGGCGTCATGCTGGCCCCGTTCGATACCGTGGCGGATATGCTGCGCGGCACCCACGGCTCGGTCATGGACATGTACCGCCAGCCGGAAAAGCTGCTGGAATCGCTGGAAGTTATCGCGGAGCACAGCATCAAGTCCACGGTAAACATGGCCGCCATGTCCCGCAGTCCCATCGTCTTCGTCCCCATGCACAAGGGCGATGACAGCTTTATGTCCGTCAAGCAGTTCGAGAAGTTCTACTGGCCCACCTTCCGCAAGCTTCTCCTGGGCGTGGTCGATGCTGGCCTGGTGCCGATGATGGTCATCGACGGCAGCTATAACGAGCAGCGCCTCAAGATTATCAGCGAGCTGCCGCGCACCTGCTGCGTCTGGACGATGGAAAAAACGGATATGTTCAAGGCCAAGGATATCCTGGGCAATGCCGCCTGCATCTCCGGCAACGTTACCGCGGCGCAGCTTTATACCCAGCAGCCCCCCGCCATTAAAGAGTACTGCCGCAAGCTGATTGAGTACTGCGGCCAGGGCGGCGGCTATATCCTGTCGCTCGGCTCCGGTATTGATAAATGCAACCCGGCCAATCTGCACGCCATCGTAGAAGCCGCCGAAGAATACGGATATTATTAGGGGGGAAACCGGGACATTACACTGTTAAAGTCTATTTAAAGACCAATAACCGGAAAAAAAGACCGGACAAACATGCGTCCGGTCATGCAGATACAAAAAGATATTAACCGTCTGTCTCCTGGTTGTTGGTCATTTTATTGCAGCGCTATTAAGAAGGAGGATTTGACCGTGGCGGAAACTAAAAAATGGGAAGACATGACCTGGCAGGAAAAACGGGAGGAGCGCTTTAAGCGGTGGCTCAACCCGCCGGATGTAAAATTCGTCAGCAAGGAAGCGGAACAGCTTTACAAGGCGCGCGCGACCCGCTTCATCAAGGCCATCAAGCTGGAAGAGCCGGACCGCGTGCCGGTAATGCTCCCCACCGGCAATTTCCCCGCCTACTGGGCCGGGGAGAGCTTCCGCACCCTGATGTATGACTATGATAAAGGGACGGAAATCTGGAAGAAATACCTTAAGGCCTTCGGGGATATGGATACCTTCAACGGCCCCGCCCTGGTGCCTTCCGGCAAGATAGCGGCCGCCATCCCCTCCAAGCTCCAGAAACTGCCCGGCCTGGGCCTGCCGGAAGACGCCACCATGAACCAGTTCGTCGAAGGCGAGTACATGATGGCCGATGAGTACGACCGCTATATGCTGGACCCGTCCGATTATAACCTGCGGGTGATGCTGCCCCGCACCTCCCCCTTCTTCGATGCTTTCAAACGCCTGCCGCCCTTCCGCGCCCTCATGGGCACGAGCTGGGTGTCCGTTATGGCGGACCCGGAGATACGCCATATTTTCCAGACCCTGATGAACTTGACGGATGAGCAGAATAAATGGATGAAAGCCAACCTGGAAATCAGTAATTATATTAAAGAACTGGGCTATCCTTCCCTGTTCGGCGGCGGCATTATGGCCGGCGCGCCCTTCGACCATTTTGCGGACGCGCTGCGCGGCACGCAGGGCATCGCCCGGGACATGTTCCGCCAGCCCAAGAAACTGCACCAGGCTATGGAATATTACCTGAACATGACCATCGAGACCACCATTAAAAATTTCCCGATGACCTCCAGCCCCGTCTGCATCATGCCCCTGCACAAAGGCGACGATTCCTTTATGTCCGATAAGCAGTTCGCCGAGTTTTACTGGCCGACCTACCGCCGGCTGCTCCTGGCCATGGTGGACGAGGGACTGGTGCCCATGCCCTTCGCCGAGGGACGCTATAACAACCGCCTCAAGCAGATTACGGATACCCCTCCCAGCGGCGTGGTCTGGTACTTCGACCAGACGGATATGAAGGAAGCCAAACGCATTCTGGGGGACGTCTGCTGCATCGCCGGCAACGTGCCCACCTCCGTAGTCATTAAAGGCTCCGTCCCGCAGGTGAAAGACTGCTGTAAAAAGCTTATCGAGGACTGCGCCCCGGGCGGCGGGTTCATCCTGGCCGGCGGCGCCAGCATCGATACCGGCAAGATAGAAAACCTCCAGGCCATGATGGACGCGGCCAAGGAGTATGGAGTGTATAAAAAGTAAATTAAATTGTCATTGCTAGCCCCGACGGCATTCTCAACAACCGGCTTGAACGATAGATAGGGATTGCCGCGCTTGCGTGCCGTAACATACTTCAGCGTGCAGGCGCGTCGCTTCGCTCCTCGCAATGACACCGCAAATAGAAAAAACAAAAATTGGAGGCAGCAAGTGTTTACCAGACCGGATAATTGGAAAGACCTTACCTGGCAGCAGAAACGGGACCTGCGCCTGAATTACTGGATGAGCGCGCCGGGCGTGAAATTCGATAGCAAGGAAGCGGAACGGACCTTTAAAGCCCGCGCCGCCCGCCTGGCCAAAGCCGCTAAAATGGAGCTGCCGGACCGCGTACCCTGCATGCTGCCCACCGGCTGGTTCCCGGCCAAGAACGCCGGCGTCAACCTTAAAGAGGTGATGTATAACCCGGAGCTGATGAAAAAGGTCTGGCTCAAGTTCGTGGACGAATATGAATCGGACTCGTTTGACGGCACCCTTTTCTTCCAGGCCCAGGTCAATGACATCATGGACGCCAAGACGCAGAAATGGCCCGGTCACGGCCTGCCGGATAACGCCCATTCCTACCAGTACGTCGAGGGCGTTTACATGAAAGCGGACGAGTACGACCTTTTTATGAAAGACCCCTTTGATTTCCAGCTGCGCAAGCTTTTGCCCCGCACCATGGGCGTCTTCGAGCCTTTTGCGGACGTCCCGTCTTTTTCCTCGTACCAGGGCCTGCCCAACCGCCTGATGGCCATGTGCCTGGACCCCCGCTTCCAGAAGCTTTTCAAGGCTATTCAGGAGGCCAGCCAGTACCTCCCCGCCTTCGGCAAAGCCACCGCTGAGACCACCGCCGCGGCCGCCGCCCGGGGTTTCCCCATGTTCCGCGGCGGCATGGCCGTCGCCCCCTTTGACGTTTTCGCGGACAGCCTGCGCGGCACCCAGGGCATCGTCATGGACATGTTCCGCCAGCCGGACAAGATACACGAGGCGATGGAGTTCGTCCTGCCACAGCTGGTCTCCGGCGCTATCGCCATGTGTGACGCCGCCGATTGCCCGGTGGTCATGATGCCCCTGCACAAGGGCGATGACACCTTCATGTCCGACAAGCAGTTCGAGGTGTTCTACTGGCCCACCTTCCGCCGCCTGCTCCTGGGTATGGTGGAGGAAGGCCTGGTGCCTTACCCGGTGGCGGAAGGCGCTTACAACCGCCGCCTGGAAGTTATTTCCGATATGCCCAAGTCCGCCGTCTGCTGGATGTTCGACCAGACCAACATGGCTAACGCCAAGAAAACGGTCGGCAGGGTGTCCTGTATCGCCGGCAACGTGCCGGTTTCCATCGCTTACACCGGTACCGCCAAAGACATGAAGGAAGCCTGCCGCAAGCTTATCGAGACCTGCGCCCCCGGCGGCGGCTATATCCTTACCGGCGGCGCCACTTTTGATATGGCCAAGCCGGAAAACCTGCACGCCATGATGGACGCGGCCAAGGAGTATGGCAAGTACTAAGAACTAAATAAAGCCGTCATTACCTGCCGTCCCGGTGAGACCTCTTTTATACCCCCGCGCACCGGGAGTCGCGGCAGTGTCACGCGTTGCCCAAAAATCTAATCTCGTTTATCAGGAGGATAATCATGGAAGGTATCGCTAACTGGAAAGAACTGACCCCGGACCAGAAAAGAGAACTGAGGTTCAAACGCTGGCTGGACGCGCCCGGCGTTAAATTCAAGGACAAGGAAGCGGAAAAGCTGTACAAGACCAGGGTCGGCCGCTTCATTAAAGCCATCAACATGGAAGAGGCGGACCGCGTTCCCTGCAACCTGCCGGTGGGCTATTTCCCCGCCTACTATGCCGGGTACGACCTCAAGACCGTGATGTACGACTATGAAAAACAGCGTGACGCCTGGCTGAAGTTCATGTATGACTTCGGGGATATGGACAGCTACGGCGGCCCCGGCCTGGTGCTGCCGGCCAAGGCGCTGGAAATCATGGACCACAAGCTGCACAAGTGGCCGGGCCACGGCATCGCCGACGATGTGCCTTCTTACCAGTTCGTGGAAGGCGAATACATGAAAAAAGACGAATACGAGCACCTGATTCAGGACCCGTCCGATTTCTGGCTGCGGGTTTTCATGCCCCGCCAGGCCGGCATCTTCGCCCCGCTGAAAAACTTTCTCCACCTCAACCCGATGATCGGCCTGCCCATCGGCACCATACCGGCCCTCTCCACCCCGGAAATGCAGGACATGTTCAAGAAAGTCTGGGCCGCTGGCGAGGAGATGAACAAGTGGATGAAAATGGTCGGCGAGGTCAGCCGCACCGCGCTATCGCTGGGCTATCCCGGTTTCAGCAGCGGTGGTTTCTCCGGCGCCCCGTTCGATATGCTCACGGACATGCTCCGCGGCACCCAGGGCATTTTCATGGATATTTTCCGTCAGCCGGATAAAATCCAAGAAGCTATGGAGCGGATAACGCCCATCGTCATCGAGGAGGCGGTAAAGTCCGCCGAGCACTCTATCTCCCCCATCATCATGATGCCCCTGCACAAAGGGGAAAAAGGCTTCATGTCCCCCAAGCAGTTCGAGACTTTCTACTGGCCTACCTTCAAGAAAGTCCTGCTGGGCATTATCGAGGAAGGCCTTATCCCCATGCCCTTCGCCGAGGGCAACTATATCCCCCGCCTGGATGTTATCCAGGACATGCCCAGGGGCTCTCTCATCTGGTACTTCGAGTATATGGACATGGCCCAGGCCAAAAAGACGGTCGGCCGGACCAACTGCATTTGCGGCAATCTGCCTGTTTCCATTATGGTTACCGGCACGGCCAAAGAAGTCAAGGAAGGCTGCCGCAAGCTTATCGAGGACTGCGCCCCCGGCGGCGGCTATATCCTCACCGCGGCCGCCAGCGTGGACAAAGGCAAGATTGAAAACCTCCACGCCATGATGGACGCGGCGGTGGAGTACGGAAAGTACTAGGAGTAAAGAAGAAGTTGACGGTAATAAGTAAACAGTATCCCCCCTTCTCCCCAACTGAAAACTGTCAACTGTAAACTATATACTATCCACCAGAGGTGAAACATGGAAGGCATCGCTAACTGGGAAAACCTGACGTGGCAGGAAAAGCGGGAAGCGCGCTTTAAGAAATGGCTGGATGCCCCCGGCGTCAGCTTTAAAAGCCCGGCGGCTAAACAGGCCTACCGCCAGCGCGTGACGCGCTTTATCAAGGTCATCAAGCTGGAAGAGCCGGACCGCGTGCCGGTAATGTTGCCCTCCGGCTATTACCCGGCCGTTTACGCCGGCTATTCGCTGAAAGAGGTCATGTACGATTACCAGAAGCTGGCGGACGCCTGGCGCAAGTTCAACCGCGACTTCCAGCCGGACAGCTACTCCGGCCCCGGCCTGGTCTATCCCGGCCGCGTTCTGGAGAAAATAGGCCACAAGCTGCATAAGTGGCCCGGCCACGGCCTCCCGGACGATGCCTCCATGTACCAGTTCGTCGAAGGGGTTTACATGCAGCCGGAAGAGTTCGACGACTTTCTGGAGAACCCCACCGAGTACTGGGAAAAGGTCTTTCTGCCCCGCACCGCCGGCGCCCTGGAGGCGTTTAAATACATCACCCCCTTCAGCCCCGTCCTCACCAATCCCCTGGGCTGGATCATGTCCTTCTCCCGGCCGGACGTGCAAAAAGCCTTCGAGACGGTGCTGGAGGCCGGGAAGGAGATAGCTAAATGGCGTGACGCCGTGGGCGCCGTCAGCCGCGAGGCGCTGGAGGAAGGGTTTGCCTCTCTGGGTGGGGGCGGCATGGCCGGCGCGCCCTTTGATAACCTTTCCGATGTCCTGCGTGGCACCCAGGGCATCGTCATGGACATGTTCCGCCGGCCGGAGAAAATCAAGGAAGCCATGGAACGCCTGGTGCCCGTTATCGTCAAGGGGGCGGTCAAGGGCGCGGACGCGTCTTTGAGCCCGGTGGTCTCCATGCCCCTGCACAAAGGGGAAAACAGCTTCATGTCCGGCAAACAGTTCGAGGAGTTTTACTGGCCCACTTTCAAGAAAGTATTGCTGGGTATGATTAACGAGGGGCTGGTGCCCATGCCCTTCGCCGAGGGCAATTATGAGCCGCGGCTGGACATTATCAAAGACATGCCGCGGTCGTCCGTCATCTGGTACTTTGAGGTTATGGATATGGCCAAAGCCAAACAGGCCCTCGGCGGCGTGGCCTGTATCGCCGGCAACGTGCCGGCCTCCCTGCTGGTCACTAGCACGCCTGTAATCGTTAAGGAGGCCTGCCGCAAGCTTATTGAGACCTGTGCTAAGGGCGGCGGCTATATTTTGACTGGAGCGGCCAGCGTCAGCAAATGCAATCCGGCCAATCTCCATGCCATGATGGCGGCGGCGGAAGAGTACGGCAAGTATTAGGGGTAAAGGGAGAGTTTTACGGCAAACAGTAAACGGTTGCTCCCCCTCTTTCCCCCCCAAACTGAAAACTGTCCACTGTAAACTAACTACTCACTTTAGTTGATTCAGCGGATTCTCCTCTTCCTTTGATGGAGTAAAATAACAGGGAGGGCTGCGAAGATGGAAAAACAATGGGCGGAATTGACCTGGCAGGAAAAACGGGAGGAGCGCTTCAAGCGCTGGCTCAATCCCGAGGTCAAGTTTAACAGCAAGGCGGCGGAGAAGCTCTATAAAGACAGGGCTACCCGCTTTATCAAGGCCGTCAAGCTGGAGGAGCCGGACCGCGTGCCCTGCATGTTGCCCTCCGGCATGTACCCCGCCTTTTACGCCGGCTATACCCTCAAAGACATCATGTATGACTACGCCAAGATGAAAGAGGCTTACCTCAAGTTTGTGGCTGATTTTGATATGGACACCTATACCGGCCCCGCCCTGGTTTTCCCCGGTAAGGTCCTGGATATGACTGACCACCGTCTGCACAAGTGGCCCGGGCACGGTTTGCCGGATAACGCTTCTCTCTACCAGTACGTGGAAAAAGACTACATGAAAGCGGACGAGTACCCCCTGCTGCTCGGCAATCCGGCGGACTTCTGGTGGCGCTATCTCCTGCCGCGGGTGGTGGGGGCCCTGGAGCCTTTCCGCAAGCTGCCCCAGATGAACGGCATGATGGGCATACCCATCATGTTCTACGGGGCCATGGCGGAGCCGGACGTCGAGCAGGCTTTCAAAACGATGATTGAGGCCGGCAAAGAGGTGCGACGGTGGCAGCAGGCGGTCGGGGAAATCGGTATGGCTACCCTCGCCGCCGGTGTTCCCAACCTGCGCGGCGGCGGCATGGGCGGCGCCCCGTTCGATAGCGTGGCGGACATGCTGCGCGGGACGCAGGGCATGGTCATGGATATGTACCGCCAGCCGGAAAGACTGCATGAAGCCATGGAGATAGTCATCCCTAACACGATTAAGAGCGCGGTGGCCGCGGCTGATGCTTCCGGCTGTCCGTTCTGCTTTATGCCCCTGCACAAGGGCGATGAGAGCTTCATGTCCCCCAAGCAGTTCGAGACTTTTTACTGGCCCAGCTACCGGCGCGTGCTCATGGGCATGGTCGAGGAGGGGCTGGTGCCCTATCCCTTCGCGGAGGGGCGTTATGGCGCCAGACTTGATATAATAAAAGATATGCCCCGCGGCTCGGTGCTGTGGTCGTTCGAGGATATTGACATGGCGCGGGCGAAGAAGGTCCTGGGTGATACCGCCTGCATCGCCGGCAATGTCCCGTCCTCGGTCTTATACACTAAAACTCCCGCGGAGGTGAAGGAATACTGCCGTAAGCTTATCGAGACCTGCGCCCCCGGCGGCGGCTATATCCTGACCGGAGCGGCCGGCATGAACGAGGGCAACCCTGAAAATCTGCGGGCGGTGATGGCAGCCGCCGTTGAATACGGAGTCTATTAACTGGAACAGGAGAAAAAATATGGAAACAAAAGTATCTACACCCACCCGGGAAGTCATTATCTCCTACGACCGCCCCACGGTCATTATCGGCGAGCGCATCAACCCCACCGGCAAGAAGAAACTGCAGGAAGCGCTTAAGACCGGAGACCTTTCCATCGTGAAAAAGGAAGCGCTGGAGCAGGTGGCCGCCGGCGCCACTATTCTCGATTGTAACGTCAATGCCCCGGGCGTGGACGATGTCAAACTCCTGCCGGAGGCTATTAAAGTTATCCAGGACGCGGTGGACGTGCCTATCTGTATCGATAGCCCCAACGCCGCCGCCCTGGCCGCCGGACTGAAGGTCTATAAGGGCAAGCCGCTGGTCAACTCCATCAGCGGGGAAAAGGCCCGCCTGGAGCGCGTCCTGCCCCTGATTAAAGAGTACGGCGCCGCCGTTATCGGCCTCGCCCAGGACGATGAGGGCATTCCCAAGACCACCGCGCGCCGCGTGGCCATCACCTACAAGATTGTAGAAGCCTGTGAAAAAATGGGCGTCCCCCGGGAAGATATCGTTATAGACGTTATGACTTACGCTATCGGCGCCGAACCCAAAGCGGCCATCGACGTGCTTAACGCCCTGCGCCAGATTCGTACCGAGCTTGGCCTGAACATGACCATGGGCGCCTCCAACATCTCCTTCGGCATGCCGGACCGGCTGATTCTGAACAACGCCTGGATGGCCATGGTTATCGAAGCCGGCGGCACCGCTCTGATTGCCGACGCCGCTAAAGTGCTTCCGGCCGTGCTCTCCGCCGACCTCGTTCTCGGCCGCGACCGCTTTGCCCGCCGCTACCTGGCCGACCACCGCAAACGCGCCGAACTGGCCGCCCAGGCTGCCCAGCAGGCAAAATAATAGAATGTCATCCTGAGAGTTTATCCTGAGCTGGTCAAAGGGCAGCCAAGAATCCCGGGGCGGGGTGGGGGTAAAGCGCCCTCCCCCTACTCTTGACACTCATTGATGAAAGGGCATATACTTAAAACTGCGTCTCAACGCGGGGTAGAGCAGTGGTAGCTCGTCGGGCTCATAACCCGGAGGCCGTTGGTTCGAATCCAACCCCCGCTACCAAGAACCGTACAGCCCGCTTGAGCTTCGGCAATCTCGCCCTAGCTCACCAAAGCGGGCTTTTTCGTGCCCCTCGCGCCTGCGCCTTTGACTGCCGCGACCTTACTAGCCTTGAGCTTTTCGACCTTTGGGGTTGACCCGGTAACGGCCTTGCCCTTGTGCGACGCCTTTTCGGATGCCTTCTGAACCTTCGCCGCCTCCGCCTTCGCCTTGTCGGCAACCTTCTTGGCCTCCGCCCTCGCTGTTCTTTCCGCCTCTTTCTTGGCGGCCCTCTCGGCCTTCTCTTTGGCCCTCTGCTCCTTGGCCGCCTGGCGTTCTGCGAGGAACCTGCTGGGCGGCAGCGCGATGACGCCGATGTCCAGGCCGTAGTGAGTGGCGACGGCGTTGTTTAGAAACGCATCCCAACTCATATCGCCCTTCGTCTTGTTGAGCAGGGCAAGCCCCTGCTCCGTTGTCCTGGCGCTGTAAACGTAATGCTTGTCCATCCGATTCTCCCTTAGGCCGCCTCCCTTCGTGGTGAGGCCTTACACCTATATTGAATTATGGCGAGAATCTGGACGCACGGGGATGGGAGATTAGTCCTATGCCCAACCGAGAGGAAAGTCCTATGGAGATGTCTTGCCTCCAATAGCGGAGGCCCGAAATCTCGATGTGGGTTGTGTGGAATATGCCAAAATGAGGCTCTTATTGGGATTGTGGGCGGGAGCACGATAACCCTCACGAGAGGCGCGGAAGGCCTCCACCCTTGACGTGGTGCGTCGCGAGAGCATCGCAGGTCATTTTCAGTTGCAGGTGCCTTTACTTCAGGGAACGCGGGTTCAGCCTCCCGCGCCTGCCCCCGGTGGCGATGTACCTTTGCCTGTCCTCTTCGGCGCATTTCCGGCAGCGCCTGTAGCCCTTGCCGTCGATTAAGGGCGCTTCTTCGTCGAAGCGGTGGCCCCTTGTGCATTCGCCTGCCGGAACCATGTGGTGAAGGTAACGGTGGGCCGTCGCCAGAACCAGGGCGAGATGGGTGGGGCTGGCGCAGAGCTTGTTGCGGCAGAGGTGGTGCAGGTTGAAACCATTCCCCGACAACCCGCCGCCCGCCAGCAGCCAGACCCAGTTGTAGACTGGCATGGTGAGGTGGGCGTCGCCTGCAAGCGCCACCAAGACGCCGTAACCGTCGTTGGCCACCCTGCCCTTCCACTGCCAGCACCTGGTGGGCATAGCAGGCATCATCGGGCCTGCCGTGTCCACAGATATGTCCAGTTGCCGCCGCGCGTCCGCCAGGACCAGATTGACGTCGGCTTCCGACATTCTTCCGGCCTTCAGGTCTTCGGCGTTCACCAGCCTTTTGCCGTCTGCCATGTTGCGTCATCCCGTTTCCATTTTTCGCGACTGCCTGGAAAAGAGGAAGGGCCAGACCTGCCGCCCGGCCCCTCCCGTGAAAGGAGACCGCCTGTCCGCGTTACCGGACAGGCTTAGGCCCGGAAGTTCGCATGGCCGCTTCCGGGCCGCGTGCCTGCCTGTTACCGCGCCTTCAGCGATTCGATGCGCCGTTTCAGGCCCTCCAGCCCGAGCCGCCTCAGCGCCCTCTCGACTTGCGGAACGGGGCAGTCGAAGTGGATTGCCAGCTCCGCCGGAGACCAGCCCTGTTTCTGCATGAGCCGTAGTTCGCCTTCGTCTATCCTGGCCTTGTCCTGTGTCGATATTGTCATGGTCGTCTCCCTGCCTTTCATCCGGCTTTAGGTGTCGTCGTTTATGGCGGCGCTTGCCTCGCCCTGCATGACCCCGAGGGCTATGTCCACGAGGACTTCCGTGGCCAATACCACCTCAACAACCACCCCGGCAATTATGCCTTGGGTAGCAGTCCCAGCGTCATCTACCGTATCGTCATCGGTCACATAACATTTGATTCCGATGTCCGCCTGCACCAGGTCGGCGGTGGCGAAGGGGAAGGTGCCGCCCTTGAACACTCTCACGGACTTGCCACCCTGGCTGTGACCCGTGAGGGTGTTATCGCACTCTTCATACGCGACTCCGAGTAGTACCTTACCGGACGCATTAGTGGCTGGCTCGGCGTACCCAGAGGCATTGGCAACCACCAATGCCGATTTGAAGATATGAACGTCATCCTCGACGAGGAATGACTGAAGCATGCCAGCGCCTTTTACGCTTCTGTTTTTATTTTCTGACAACATTGTCTTTTCTCCTATCCGATTTTCGTTTTCTGCGGGGATGGGGGCGGGCGTGCTCATACCCGTCCCCTCTCCCCTGAAGGAGATACCGCCCGGCCATGTCGAAAAACCGGGCGGGTGCCGCCGCCATGAGTCTAGCGGCGGCACGCCTCCTTTGATTCCTAGTCGGAGCAGTCCACCATCACAGCGCAACGGGGTTCGAGGAGCGCGGCGGCATATCTGCCGGCGACGCCGTAGAAGATGCGCCGGGACATGAAGTTCTCGTCGCTATCTGGCCTGTCCAGCGCCACCAGTTCCGGCTTCTTCCGCGTCTGAAAGAGCATCGGCTTTAGCTCGTTCTGGGTCGCCAGCAGGTAGAAGTCATGACCCGCGGTCGCGCCGCTGGTCAAGTAAGGGCTGACGATGATGTTCTTTATAAGCTCCGCCTCCGCCCGTTCGGTTCCGGCAACAGCAGGCAACAGGGCGTTGCGTATCGGCAGTTCCATCACCGCCGAGCACGCTATGGTGTCGGGCACGAGGTCAAGGTATTCCCCGCGGTCATCGCGGAAGTTTCGCATGCGCTCCACCGCCGCCGCTATCCCCGCCCGTATCTTGTCGCCGTCGGCGGCGTAGGCCCCGTCGATGATGTTGTCCAGGTTGCCGCTCTTGCCGAAGGCGCGGGTGTCGCTGAAGAAGTTGACGCCGTCGAAGGTCTTGGTGCCTGACCCGGCGTTGAGAAGCTGGTAAACCAGCTTGGCCGGGTGGTTGGCGCATCTCACCGCCAGTTGGCGAACGCGGGGCGCGATAAGCCCGTAACGGTCATCCTCGATGACGTTCCTGTCGACTTCGATGGTGCCTTCATAGTTTTTATTGGTTATCTCGTAACCCTTGGCGGACATGCCGGATATGACGCGGGTGTCCTTCCATTCGCTCATCGAGGGAACGGCCTCAAGCCAATTATAGCTCTCTTTTTCGCCGGTGCTGTCCACCAGCAGGCACAGCGCACGCCAGGCAGCCTTTTTGTCGGCCTCGGTGAACGCGCCTGTGAATATGGCGCGGAAGCTCGTGAGCAATCCGGCCGTGAAGTCGCTATTGACTAATGCCACTTTGTGTTTCTCCTTTTCTGTCTTTATTCTGCGGTGGCATCCGGCGGACTTCGGGAGGCTCGTCGCCCGTCTGCGTTATGCTGATTACACGTCCGTCCGGCAGTTGCACAAGCCGGAGGTGCGTTTCGGGCAACCCCCTCACGTACCCCTGAAAGGCGGGATTGTCTAGAATACCCGTCCGGTAAAGCGGTTTTTCGTCCATCGGATACCCTCCATTTCGGAACCTCGTCCATGCGCCGCGCCTATCGCCCCTCATCCGTCCGCCTTGTCGGCGGCGCGGCGTTTGAGTTCCAGGCCGGATGGCATTTCCGGGTTCCGTTTCGGCAGCTCTGCCTATCGCCGCCATCTTTATTATGCGCCTTCCCTTGAAGAGTGCCCCTTCCCTTCGGATGCCCTTTGATTTGGTTGAGCCTTCCTCAAGCTCTAAGCCCACATAACCATTGTACGGCATGGGACTCTTTTGCCGATGCTCCTTCGGATGCCGCCAATTTTTAGTCTGGCCTTTTTCAGGCTCTAGGGAAGCCACACATAAAGCATAACATGGTAGACCCAAGTGCCAATTTCCCTTCGGATTCCTGTGCTATCACCAACGCTCCAAATCAAAGGCGGACTAGAACCGGCTTGACGCCGCCGCCCACAGATGTATAATAAAATTATACATGTCAAGGTTCGAAGTGACGGGGGAAGAACTTAGGGTTAAGAGGGTGCTGGCACGGCTCACGCTGGCCGAGGTCGCGGAGATGGCGGGGATGTCGGCAAGCCGCCTGTGCAACTATGAGAACGGCGTCCATAAACCCAACGAAGAATCCCTGAAGAGGGTGGCGGACGCCATAGGCAGGCTTTCCAAGTTTGGTAGGACAATACATGACGGCGGGAACAGGCTGCTTTTGAAACCGAAGGGCAACACTGGCAGGGTGAAGGTCTACAGGATGCCGCCGCTTCTCCGGCAATGACCTCTAAAAGAAGGCGTGTGTTTGGCCATAGGTCATATGAGGGTAGTGCAAGAGGCATATATGTATATTATCTTTAGTAATCGAAGCTGGGTATCAATCCCGTATCATATGGAGTATCAATGACGGCCTCTTGGTCATTACTTCTCAAAGAAGGCGTCCCTCTTCCCATCGGTCATAAGTACATATTAACTCTAGTATTCGGCTACGGGTTGCGGCCTTGTTGCGTACCTTGTTGCGGGGAAAATCGCCGGGCTTTTCCGCCCTGAACTTCCAGGGATGGCGTGTCTCTTGGCATAGGTCATATGAGGGTAGTGCAAGAGGCATATATGTATATTATCTTTAGTAATCGAAGCTGGGTATCAACCCTGTATCAGGCCCTGTATCAATTGACATAATATCTATCCTCTCGGCTTTCGCCTTAAATCCGCGCTCGACTCCGAAAGAATGTCAAACGTGCCGCGCAGAAAAGATGGGCAGCGCATGGGCCGGAGGGGCATACCCCGCTGCAATCCTGGCCGAAGCCAGCCCGGCTACGGGGCGGAGCCGTTAACTTGCGAGTTAAGCGCCCGCAGGCATGCCGTTTTCTGGCGGCCAGGCCGCGCGGAAGGCGGGGAGGGCATGGGTAAGGCTATCCCACGCGCGCCGTACCGCGGATTGGGGTGCCCCGCGCCTCACGCGAGGTGTGTTATACTCCCGCGCCCAGGGCAAATAGGGCACTCATCCGGGTATGCCCCGCGCCTCCCGTGCCGCGTTTTCGGGCTTTCCCTATTTCGCCTGGGGATGTATAATCGGGAAACATGGAAAGCGAAAACCTGGTGTTGCCTGAGGCCGACTTCGTCGCGTTCCAGAGGCTCTGCCGTCGTGAGGGCTTCGGCCTGTGCTATTACGGTCCTGAGATTCCGCTTAAAGGCATCGGGGATTGCCGTCTCGGCGATGACGTGGTCGTGAAAGTCGAAAGGCGGCGGTTCTCGTCGGTGGGCATCCCGTACGAGGTGGCCGACTGGCAACGCAAGGAATGGCGGGACGCCTTGCCGCAACTCAAGGCCAAGTTCTTCGAGGAGGTGAGGCCTAAGATGACAGACACAGACAAGCCGCAAGGCGGAACGTCGAAAGAGGTAATAAGGCAGTTGGCTGACCAACTCAAAACCGTATTCATAGCTGCACTTTTGACCCTCTGGACGGCGACACTGACGGTAGGTTCAAACACGCCCGTTAATAGAGGTTCATGGTTGCTTTGGGCAATCGCCTCGCCATTCGCATTTCTCTGGTTGGTGCTGCAACGGGAGAAGATTCGCTGGCCCAAGCTCAAGTGGGTGTTCCCGTTTTTGGCGGTCGCCTTGCTGTGGGGCTTGTACTTCTTGGGTGGCGTGTCCTTTGACGCCGGGGTGTTCAAGGGCATAGCGGCCGTTCTATTTGGCTGGTCAATATTGGTGCTTTTGATTATGCTTGTAGTCATGACCTGGAATCCCAAACAGGAAAAGCTAAACAGGATTATCGGATGGATTGTCACACGGGGAGGTGCCGCTGCCTTTCCGTTAAGCCTTCTGGTGTTGATATCCGGCATCATCATGGGTTTTGCCAGATTGGAGAACGCCGGGATGAAGGGTTGGTGGATGACATCAATCCTGATTGTGGGCGTGATAATATTCATCGTAGTCGCAGTAGTCGCATTCACGCCGTTGCGTCGGGAAAAGGATAGTTGAGGCCCTATGCTGACAACTAAGAGCGGCGGCGTGCCTGCCTATACCTTCCGCCTGATTGTTCCGGCATGTGGGACGGCATGCTAATGGAACCGTCCACCGCGCCAGCGAAACAAGCCAGCCAGCGCTCGAAGAATTGCTCTTCGTTGCCCTGGTTGAATGGTACTGGTTGCCATGCTATCTGGCGTGCTGTACCCATGACCGACGTGAAAGCTCCTGCGGCTCCCTCGTTCGGGGGCATCGCAAACGGGTTTAGTATGCCCCGTTCGCCGTGAAACACCCCAACCATGAAGGCGAGTTCGTACCATCGGTAGATGCCCTCGTCATGGGCGTCGCAATACCACAGCGAATGAGCACGCCCCTCGTAATCGTAATGGTCGCGCGGCTTGCGTGCGGTTATGGCCGTATACGCGATTACGTCGAAAATGGGTGCATAATCATAAGCCTTAAGGCAATCGGCTGGTGCTGCCTGGACGGGGTCAACGATTAGAGCGCCGTCTCCGAGCTTCATATTCAAGCCCCGTGTTTCGGAGACTGTGGTCGCAGGTGCGGATTCAAGAACCCGTTGTTTGAGCGACTCTCGGATAACTCCGAATGACTGCTCGGCGGCATTGAAAAGCTCGCGCCTTGCCGCCTCCCGCGACTGCTGGGCAGACACCATCGCCTGGTGGGCGTTCTCTTTTTCGACAACGGCCTTGTTCACGGCCTGGAGCTTTCCCGCGCCCGGTAATGCAGGTTTACGGGTGGCCTGCAGGCGTATAAGGATGTTCGCAGGCGTGGGACGAGCCGCCTGTGCCTTGAAGAGGCACTCGTTCGCAAGGCTGGCAAACGAAGGCGGGACGCCGTTGATGACCGGAGGGGCTTGGTGAAGGTGCTGGTCGCGGAAATCGGGTCCTGGGAACGGGAGCCTGCCCTGTAGAAGCTCAAAGGCCATGACACCAAACGCATAGACGTCCGTTGCATGTGTCGCTCGCTCCCCGCGCCATTGCTCCGGTGCAGCATACGGCGGCGTCATCGAGAACTTGTGGGTATCGGGCGCGGTAGTCGCCTCGGCATATCGGGAAATACCGAAGTCTGTCAGGCACCAATGTCTGTTGTAGAAGAGGACGTTCTCCGGCTTGAGGTCGCGATGAACGACTCCGGCATTGAGCGAGGCAAGCCCCTGTGCCACGTCAGTCAACACGATTATTGTCTCGTCGAATCCGAGCTTTCCGCCTGACGTTTGGAGGTGCTGCCGGAGCGACTTCTCCGCGCGAGGCATCACGATTACGTAGTATTCCTTCCATTCCCCTGTGTCTAGGACGGGCATGATATTTGGCAAGCCCGATAGTTCCTCGAAAAGCAATTCTCGGCTGGCTCCTGGACTCTTCGGCACGAGTTTGATGACGGCGGGAGAGCCGTCGTCCGCCTTGGCCTCGTAGACCTTGCCGAAGCCACCGCTGGCTATCGGGTTACCAATCTGCCATGCCCTTTGGAGGTTAATTGTCTCCATATTCACGCCCTTCCGAACGCTGGTGGATAACAGATTGTATCACATAAGAAGTCTTTGGTCTAGGAATGGTGCCTCGTGCAAGGCACAAAAAGAGAGGCGGGCAGGCCTTCCGACCTCCCGCCTTTTTTCTTTTATGGGCCGCCTCTTTTCCTCTTTACTTCTCCGCCATCGGCCCGAACCTGTCGACTTCCCTTTGCATCTCGCCCATGTCCACGTGCCTGTATACGTCCCCCGTTATGCCGACGCTGGCGTGGCCGAGTATCCGCGAGATGACCTCCAGCTTGGCTCCGTTCCTCAACGCCGATGTGGCGAACAGGTGCCTTAGAGCATGAGGCGTGAACGGCACGATGCCCGCCCGGATGCAGGCCTTCTTCAGGTCCTTGTCCGCGTTGTGTATCCCCCAGTGCCCCAGCTTCCCCTCGCCCGGGAACAGGTAGGGCGACTCCGATGTGTAGTCCTCCATGTATCGCGTGAGGTAGGCGACGATAGGCTCCGACAGCGGGACCTTACGCACCTTGTTGCCCTTGCCCAGGACCTCCACCGTCCTCGCCTCCAGGTCTACCTTCCCTTTCTCGATGGTGACCGCCTCGGTGATGCGCAGCCCGGTCTCCATCAGCAGCACTATCAGCAGGCGCATCTTGGCGGCGTCCGCCTTGCGTGCCCACCTGACGGCCAGCACCCTCTCCACGTCGGCCAGCGGAGGAACGTACTTTTCCGTCTTGGCCACCTTGATGCCCTTGAGCTTTTCCGTGATGTCCTCCGGCCACAGGCCTTCCTCGTGCAGGAACTTGAAGAGGCTGACCACGGACTTCTGCATGTTCTTGACGGCGGACTGCGAGACGCCCTCGCCCAGCCTGCCTGCTAGGTATTCCTGGACGTCCAGCCTCGTCGGCCTGGGGTATGCCTCCAGGAACTTCCTGGCGTAATACATGTAGAAGTCGATTGTCCGTTTCGTCTTGCCCTCGACGGTCATCCGCGTAGCCCACTTCCCGATGTTCTCCAAAGGTTCCGTGTAATCGGCGGCCAGGCTCACGCCCTTGGCGGCCGCCAGTTGCTCTATAAGAGACACGACCAGCCTCCGGCTCTCGTCCGGAAGTTTCCTCAGCGTGTCTATCGCTTTTTCAGTGTCCATTCGCTTCCCCTCCATTGGT
Organism: Dehalococcoidales bacterium; assembly: GCA_041652735.1. Lineage (NCBI taxonomy): Bacteria > Bacillati > Chloroflexota > Dehalococcoidia > Dehalococcoidales > Dehalococcoidales bacterium. Next base: position 79,992 of record JBAZGT010000003.1, read on the forward strand.
CATTATGGCGGCTTTGTTGGCTGATGTAAACCCTGCCTGCGCCCTTGCGGGAATCGAGCTTGAGCCGAGCCTCCGGGCCGGAGGTCGTTGGTTCAAATCCAACCCCCGCTACCAAAGAACTTAAGAAGCCTGCCTGAAACACGGCGGGCTTTCTTTTTGCCTGCCGACTCACCGCTATGCCCTCACCAGCCCTCGCTTATTCTATACAATAATAGCCCCGCCCGAACCGTCACTTACAGAAATCGGTTCTATAGGGAAGGCGTTTCCGGCATTTTTATTTATTTCCAGGGGTAAGCCATTCGCCTGCCAGAGTATATTGCCGCCGGCATCCAGCTTTTGCACGAAGATATCCATCATCTCTGCTTCCGGCGAGCCGCCTTAGATTTGCCCGCTGAAAATCTGCTGCCAAACAACGATAGCCCCTCCGGAACTATCGCTGATGATTTGCGGCGAATCCGGATAGGTATTTTCTGGGGTGGTATAGACAAGCACGCCGTCTCCCCATTCCAGTTCGCCTTCACTATTTATCTTCTGGGTAAAGATATGCCCGGTGGAGACGGCCTCGCCTGGCTTTGCCTCGGGCGGACGCTGTACTTCCTCCCAGACAACCATCGCACCGCCGGTGCCATCGTCGGTTACCTTGAGTCCGTACAACGAATCTACATGTTGCGGGCATCCGGTCAGCAGCAGTAAAGACGAAACAATAAGGACAATGAATGTCACTATGCCCAATATTCTCTTTTTACTCATGGTAGGTCACCTTATTCAATATTTTCGCTGGCGATTTTCTCCGTGATCATCGCAATAGTCCTGAGCCTCCCGTATATATCATCAAGCGGGGACGGCATATCCGGGTAGGTCTCGTCTTTGTCCGGGCTCAGGTAGCCGAAAGCCGTTACCTTCTTGTTTAGATTATCGCTATTAACGATAATAGTGAAACTCATATCGCTCGTTGTGAAGCTGCCATCTGGGCCGTTATCATTCGGTTTTCCCGGAAAACTATAGTATTCATCCAGCTTGCCCAGCCCGCTGTTCTCGAAGTAGGCCAAGAGGTTATTTACCTGTTCTACCGTAAAATTCCCTGTGCTCCAGGTCCGGGTAGCCGGGTGCTCCGGCGATGGAAACCGCAATCCTTTTTCCTCGATATAGAGAATGCTACCGTTGTCGTATATATAGAGTTCATAATTCTCTCCCCTCATGGTATAGAGGGACTGCTCGTAGATGACTGGATTGCCTTGAGGAATGTTTATGGTGACCGGATTCCCTTCAGGGTTGTCTCCGGTTGTGGAGTCATACAACAACCAGTCCCCGCCTCCGATAATTACGATTCCCAAGGCCAGCAGAATATAAAGGATTACCTTCCTGCTCATTTTAGTTCTCCTTTGAATGCTTAATCGCTGATGCCTCTGATATCCATGAAAACTGTGGATTCCATAGCTAGAAATACCCATTCGTTGCCGGTTTGCAGTTCGTATTTACCGCGTTCGTTATAAGGATATGACTTGCTGTAAGTGAAATTGACCCATTGACTGCGGTCGGTGCGGTTTTCCAGTGAAAGCGTCACCTGCGCCGGGGTATCCGATATTACTTTTACCGGCAAATTGAATCTCTCCACGATTATATCCTCGCTGCTCTTCACCGGTCCTCTCATATCCCGTGACGTGACAGTATTGAGTGCCTCGACGCCGGTTTTCGGCATAAGCTGTATCAGTTTATGAGGTGCGCCTTTCTCCCAGAAGATAATATTGGCTTCATATTTGGGCATAGGAACACCAGTTGCTTCGAGGTGAGGGATCGTAAGCTTGAGCATCTGGCCGTATTCCGTGGTCACGATTTCCTGGGTAAAATCTTCAGTCAGATGGCCCGGCATGCTATATACCTGGCGGTAAAGCTCCTCGTATGGCTCGCCGGAGATAGTTCCGACCGGAAGGTATACCTCAATATTTTCGAGATTTTCCTGGGAGTGAATAACGACCTGATAATAATAGCCGTAGTGGGGCATGGCGGTATAACCGCACCAGCCAGTCATTGCTATCAGAATAACGAGCGTTGCGATTGAACTGAATCTTTTGACACCCTTTCTGACCAACGGAGCGAGAGCGCCGATCAACAAAATGCCGAAGCCCCCGGCGATGAACGCGCCGATATAGGGTGTGGGATAAAGGAGATTGGGGCTGCTAAAACCATACCAGATTATCGATATGGCAAATGTATATCCGGCAAAAAGCAGGAAGCCGCAGAGAAGCCCCCAGCGCCATGATGAGAAATAGCCCAGGGCAAAGGCTAGGATAGGGAGAAGCACAAAAAAGAGGCTATGGATTCCCGCGGCTAAGAAAGCCAGTCCGAAGCCTACGATAAGAGCTATCAAGGGCAAAAATATTTTTTTCAAGTGTCCCCCTCAAAACCTCATTTTAAAATTGTTAATAACTCCTCAACAGTATAACGCAGAAAGCCTACTCAAGTTGTATTACAAATTCCCATGGACCCTACCGGTCACCTATCCGGTTAATACGGAAAGTAGTTTCGGGAGCATTCTGTGGTATGAGGTCCAGGTCCCAAATTCACGCGGGTCTTTTGTCCCAGTATAGCTGACGAGTAGCAGAGCCATTATACTGAGAGAAAATGGGTTTAAAATCCTTGAAATCGGCTTGGCTAAGATGTGTATATGCTTATTTACTTCCCCTTGCAGCATAAGTTTAATTAGTGTTTATTGGCAAATCCAGTGCCATTGCCCCACTGTCGGCAGTTTCCACATCAAATCCTGCTTCAACTCGGAACGTATCCTGCAGGACACATCTGACGGCCTCAGTATCGTCCACTATCAGCATTCTTTGACATTTACAGGATAACTTAACGGGCCATATCGTTTATGTAGTTCCGCTGCTTTCTCTATCTCTGTCATTTTGTCACCTCTTTCTATATGGGAGTATATTTTGGACTGATTCCGATTCACTAAAACTAGTTCTTACGCTTGACTATATAATCCGCAATGTCTGTGAGTGCCTGGCAACTTACACTGTTTGGTAATAGACCAAGATTCCGGCACGCTTTGGTACAATAACTCGCAGCAATGTCGTAACATTCTTGAATAATCGGGGAAACGCGGATTGACTCCAAAACTCGCTCCTTCGTTTCCAGATCACCTCGGTTCTCAAAATACTTCTGTATCAGACTATCTTCAGGGTGATATTCAAGAATAAGTATTACCGGTAGGGTAAGAGTCCCCTGTGCCAAGTCTGAGCCTACCGGTTTGCCCAGTTTATCTTCAGTACTAAGAAAATCCAGGAGGTCGTCCACAATTTGGAAAGCCATACCCAGGTTATAGCCATACTCTCTCAGAATTTTAATCGACTGTTCTGGAGCTTGGCTCAAGATAGCCCCAGACTCTGTCGCAAGAACGAATAGAGAGGCGGTTTTTTTACAAATCCTGTCCAAATACTGCTCACGAGTTTGGTTTAGATTGAAGGTGTCAAAAGCCTGATTCATCTCGCCGATAGACATCATCCCCAGTGTTTGAGAAAAGAGCTTTACCACGCGTAGATTCCCAGTACTTGCACAAAGCTCTCCTGCCTTAGCGAACAGATAATCTCCGAAGATAATCGCCTTGTTTTCTCCCCAGATATCATTTACAGTTGGGCGGCCGTGACGGACTGCCGATTTGTCGATGACATCATCATGAACCAGAGTCGCAGTATGCAGTAGCTCAACCGATGTTGCCATCGGTACTAAATAACGGAGGTCATTGCTATAAAATTTCCCTGATAATAAGGTGAGGATGGGGCGAATTCGTTTTCCACCAATCCCTAGAGAATAGCCTAACAATTCTGATAGATGGCTGTCTTGAACCTCCCCGACCGATTTCAGGCTATCCTCTACTTTAGATAAGTCACTATTAATCGAGTCTATTACCTTGCTAAGCGATAGCACCTTGACCTCCTTGGTTTATTACTCATTTGAATTGTGATATTACTCCTCATCCGCAAGCGCCAGGAGAGCCCGGGTAATCTCCGAGGTGGCTTCTTCCCGCCCACTCTCGCTAACCAAAAAAGGCTCACCGATTTTAATGGTGATCCGGTGCCATAGCCTGGGCAGCGGGAACCTGTTGTTCGGTAGAACCTTATCCGTTCCCTCAATCCAGATCGGTAAAACTCTGGCACCGGTATTTATCGCCAGCCAGGCGGCTCCGTGCTTCAGATTACCTATCTCCCTGCCGCCGGCACTTTTTAACCTACCCTTTTGTACGGTTTTAAATGTCCTGCCGCCTTCAGGGAAAATAAGAACCCTGCCGCCATCTTCCAGAATGCTCTTGAGTGCTGAAATGGAGCTGATTCTATCCTGCGGTCTCCCGTTCCTGTCAACAGGGACATTGATTCCCTGAAATAGTCTCCAGAATCCGTAGTCAAAGAAGTTTTGTCTATCAGGCACGTTGGCCGGTATGAGCTTTTTCGGGAGGTTAAATTCCTTTCGCATCCGGCTGAACCACCTGAGAGAGAACTTCAACCGGCCCCATTGCGAGGAAAATACCCAGGGGAAATTCATCCATGGGAACCCCATAAAAGGAAGAAGTACCGGCTCAAAGAGAGAAGGATGATTGGACACTATGATCAATTTTTCTTCCCAGATGGGGAACCGTTCGAAATGAACAAACCTTATCCTGCCGATAGCTTCGAGAAGACAAAAAAGCACTCCGACAATCGGGCCGAATACATAGTTAACCAAAAGAAACCTGATTTCATTAATCAGATTACGAAGAAACTTCTTACTCTCTGACAGCCTGATGGGAAGATGCAAAAAGGCATTCCCGTATACCTCTGACCTGTGTTGTATCCCCATCAATCACATCCTATTGACAGCTTCGGTCGCCGTCTCCGTTGCTATGGCTGTTTTCCCTGCCAATAATCTCCTTGTTTTCTTCTCCAGCGTGGCTACATAGAGAACTCCGACAGCTAAACCTGCCGCGATACCAACGAGGATCCCGGTAATCAAATTATCCCTTGCAATTTCATTACAATCCATTTCCACCCTCTCTTGTTCAAGAAGAATGAGACCTGCCTTAACTTTTCAGTGATTCCTTTTCACCCACCTTTTTAGCAGCGAATTCACGCTCCCAGACCGGGTCCAGTACCCCGGCTGCATCACTTGAGTATTTATCCAGGTCATCGGCAAGTGAGGTGATAAATCCGCATTCCGGACCATCGGTAGGATAAGGCTTACATTCAGCGCAGAGGCCCCGGAGCACTTGCGGATGGTCGATAATCATGCACGGACGGAGCAGATTCTCACCATACGGCTGGCGGGACCTGATAGCCTTGAAGTATGGGGAATTGATGGCCTCCTTCAGGCTCTTTTGCTTGATATTGTCCACAGCCATATGAACGAAAATGCATGGCTCGACATCGCCGCTGGCATTGATATGAAAATAGTTTCGGCCTCCGGCGATGCAGCCGCCGACAACAGGCGCATCGTTCCAGAAGTCAACGACAAACATCGGTTTCTCGTTACGAATACGCTGCGCCCCGCGCTGTCTCATGAGTTCTCTCTGCTCGGCGGTCGGCATCAAGTTGACATCGGGGTTAAGGCCGACGGGGATGTAAAGGAAATGCCAGCCGATGAGGCAACCCTTTTCCACTAGCATATCGTTGAACTCGTCACTGATGATGGTTTCCATATTCCGGCGGGTAATCATCGAGGAAAAACCAAAGGGAACTCCCGCCTCCCTCAAGTCATCCATCGCCTGCATTACCCCCCGGAAAACCCCCTTGCCCCGCCGGGCATCCGTCTCCTCCTCGAATCCGTCCAGGCTGAAAATAACCAGCACGTTGCCCGTTTCCGCCAGCTTGCGGGCCGTTTCCTTGTTTACCAGGGTGCCGTTGGTAAATACCTGGAAAAGGACATCCTGGTGACGCCGGTAAATCTCCCACATGTGCCAGTGAACGAACGGCTCGCCGCCGAGGATGGTTACCCAGAACATCCCCATCTCCTTACCCTCGGTTATTACCCGGTCGATGACCTCAATCTCCAGGTCATCCTTCTGGCTGTAGTTAGCGGCATAACAGCCGGGACAGTGTAAATTGCAGCGCATGGTAGGGCTGATAAGGTAAACCTGGGGGGCCGCCAGTCCCTGACCGCGAAGTTGGTCACGTATCACGTTACCCTGCATGAGTTCTTTAATCAAAAGGCTGTTTATTAACCTCTTCCTGACATTCGGGCTGGTCTGGCGGATCATCTTTCTTATCATTTCAATGGTCGGGTGTTGCTCACGGCGCATCCTGTCCAGAGCATCCAGGAACGACCTGGTATAGTCAGTAGGTGCCAGCTTTCTTGCTACCAACAGCAACCGCCCCAGGTCCTTGTCAGACATGCCGACTACCCAGGGTAAAATCATGTCCGCCGTCTTTTTCGCCGCAAATTCTTTTAATGCCATTCGAGACTCCTTTTAAAATATTTATCTGGCTTAACCTGAATAATACGATAGCTTACTCACGCTCCGAGCCCTAATCTGTAGAAAATCGAACTGCTGACCACCAGCCCAATCAAAAAGCCGGTAACCATCTGTGCCGGCGTATGTTCGCCAAGCTGGTACCGGGAAAATCCTAAAACAGGCAGCAAGATGAAGGTTGTCAGGTAAACCGGACCGAAGAGAAACCACAGCGCCGTTAACATAGTGGTAACCATTGACAGGTGAAAGCTTGCCCGGTATTTCAGGTTTACCAGGGCTATTACTAACATAACCGCGGTACATCCCAGCATAATAGCCGACAAATTGTCAGGACCATTGAAGAAGTGAAGAATTAAGATTGATGGAACACCGAAAAGACCCGTCATGATTAAGAGTTGTTCCGGTTCATTACGCACAAGGGAACGGGAAACCTTATGCGGTATGCCGCCTCGGGATAACATTACAGCTCTGGCTTTAGTGTAAAGAAACGGGAACATAACTGCCGGCAAATAGGCTGCCGGAGTCCATTTAATACACTCAAGAGAGTTGCCGGTTGCCTGGTAAGCCGCCGAAGCTAATACCGGAACCAGAACTACCCATGGGTGAAAGATGTTTGAAACCAGCTTGAATCTTTTCAGGGCTATATTGCTACTTGCTGCTATAATATTCATCCTTGGTCTTTCTGATGTTTATTATGAAATATTGAATCTATCCGTTGGCAATTGTTTCAGAATTTGGGGCAAAAGCGAATTCATCAATTTGACTTTGTCGTCGTCATCCAGGCCGGCCAAGAGATTTACTATTTGCTTATCGACCGTATTTTGGATAAAACTTAGCCTCTCCTCTTTAGTCATAGTGCTGAGCATCCGTTCCATAGCACTATTCATAAGCTGCTCAAGTTCATCTTTGCTTAAAGTCTGCAGCGCTTGCTGCGCCATGCGGCTGAAGAGTCCCATAGTCTTACTCCCCTTGTAAATGGTTATTTACAGCTTCTCCAAACCTGATACGAAGATGTCCGTCATCCAATTTCGCACCCTTAAGTTCACAGGCCAGGAGGGTTTGTGGCAAAAGGATACTGTGTCGCTGGCTGCCTATCGTGGCGACAAGCTCATCCCCGTTTCTCATCAAGGACACATCCCCCTTGGTCACAAAAGGCAATGGCATGGTAAGCACATAGCCTCCATCTTCCCGGTCGATGCTCATCGTTTTTCCCTCAAAAAGAATGCGGGTAGGGTCGTCTTCGCCGTACAGGTGGCGGCCTATTTCCTCCAACGCTTCTATGCCAACCACCTCGTTTTTTAGAAGTGGCACCCTGAGGATAGGGAGCGGCGAGAAACGCTCTTCGATGAAGCGCAGGTACTCAGCCTGAGATTCTTTCCATTTCTCCCAGTAACTGCCGTCGGCATCCTGCGGGATAAGACGGTTACAGATGACGGCGTCCGTAGGGTATCCGTACAGGTTTAGATAGGTGTAGGTGCGTTGAGCCTCCTTAATTACCATCTTCTCCGCGTTCATGACCAGACGTATCGTCGTAACTTTTGGATTAGTCAAAAGCGAGCGTAACCCTTGAAGCTGTTTGAATAGCTCGTCTATCGTTGTGAAGATATCCTGATCAGGCAAAGGCATATCGGTAAAGCGATGGATTATGGGAGAGGTCACCGGTATGAGTTTGCGCCCCACCGGCAATAGCTTGTTAATCCACCACTGCATCACTTCGGGAAAGGTGAGCAGCCGGAGCGATTCACCCGTGGGAGCGCAGTCAACCACGATGACATCATAGTCACCCTGCCGCTCATAGTTATAGACCCAGAGAAGATCGGCCAGTTCCTCTATCCCGGGCAGGACGGCAATCTCCTCCGCCACGATTTCATCAACGCCACGCCAGGCCATCAGCGCCGTCAGATATCTTTTAACCGTGCCCCAGTGTTTTTCTATGTTGTAGAGGACATCGGATTCCTGTGCCCACAGATTGGCAGAAATCTGAAGTGGCTCCGGCCCGAGCTGGCGGTCCAGGCTGTCACCCAGGCTATGAGCGGCATCCGTGCTCATAATCACCGTCTTGTATCCGTGTCTCGCCGCACATACGGCGGTAGCAGCGGCTACGGTGGTCTTACCGACACCGCCCTTACCTGTAAATAGCAGGACTCGACTCATACAACCTCCCATTTCCATCAATATCCATAAGAAACCAAAATATTAATGTAAAAAAATTAACGTGTTGTTGTTTTCAGAATATTCCAGACGTCACGGGTAAACCGGTGCAGCTTTAATAAACTATCACGGCTTAAATCCTGTAACGATGCCTCGTATTTCTCGGCATATTCCTGATAAATACCCAGCAACTGCTGTGCCCTGTGGTCAGCTTGTGATAATCCCAGGATAAGCCCGGCAAGTATACTCATACGCAGCTTGCTGGCCGGTGCTTTCAAGATATTATCCACCGAGCCTTGCTCAGTGATCTCCTGCCTGGCTTCTCTGAGGTTCAGCAATAGAGCCGTCATAACTTCGGCGCATTGCACCAGCGATGACCGCGGTTCTGGCATTTTAGCCAGTAATTCATTCAGGATGTCCTGATAATCGCCAGCCTTTCCTCTGCTCAGGTTCGTCAGAATGCGGGCTTTGACATCATCCCATTCATCTTGTTCCCTGATGTCACCGGCCAGGTGGGAGAAAAGCTCCAGGGTTTCGGCAGTCGGCACGAAACGGATATTCGACCGTCCGGGGCCGGCAGTCTCCTTCGGGGTCTCGTACTCTGAAATTATCATTCCTTTTTGCTCCAGGAGCCTCAGCATGTCATAAGCAGTGGAATTATTCAGTCCTAATCTTTTGGCAATGACGCTGTAGTGAACAGGTTCCTGCATCTCCCGATAAACGTCGAGAAGTTTGCTGAGAAAAGCCTTCTGTCTAAACGTAAGTTCCATAATTTTAATCACCCCCCGCTCAACTATGCCCATTATACAATGGACATCCGGTATAGCGGAAAATCAGTCGGACAGCAGTTGTTTTATCTCCGGCATAAAAGCCTTAGCGGCCAGTTCCCCCTGGAAAATGCACTCGCGGGCGCTCTTGAAATCACTGAAGCCAATGTCGGCTACGCCGGGTTTAATGACTACGTCAGCTCCAGCGATACCGTGTTTCAGTGCCTGATAGGAAGTAATATTAACGAATTGCATCATGATATTGATGATATTAGGCTCTTTTACCTTTCCGCTATGCTTCTGCATGTCTGCTGCCGGTTGAGTCTTTTTGACTCTATCGACAGGCTTTACAACTACATTTGAAGCTATAATGAAATCGGCGCCCATACCCTTGAGCACGCTAACCGGCACAGGGTTTACAATACCGCCGTCTACCAGATAGCTGCCGTGCCATTTGGCTGCTCTGAAAATAACCGGCAGGGACATGCTGGCGATGACTGCTTCCAGTACCGGGCCATGCTTGATTACCACCTCTTCACCGGAGAGGATATCCGTGGCTACGCAGGCAAAGGGTATCCGCAGGTCGGCAAAGTCCAACTCACCGATTATTTCCTTTAAGCGGGCCTTTATTTTCCGCCCGCTGAGAAGTCCGGCCTTAGGTGATGTGAGAGCAACCATCCCGGCCATTTCCATCCATCCTAGGTCCAGGACTGCTTCCTTCATCTCGGCGGCATTCTTACCCTGAGCGTACATGGCGCCGATAATGGCGCCCATGCTCGTGCCGGCAATCATGTTTATGGGGATTTCTTCTTTCTCCAGGATTTCCAGCACGCCGATATGAGCCAAGCCGCGGGCAGCGCCGCTGCTAAGCGCCAGACCGACTTTCCTGTCAGAAAATGAGCTTCGCAATAAAATAATTCCTCTCTACCGGTTCTTATCCCTTGTCCTTTTCTTCCGCAACATTGATCGCCTTGTCAATAAGGCTTCGCACGGCAAGAAGGACTTCCTTTCTAGCTTCTTTCAGGTGACCTCCCGTCAAGTCGGAGGGAAGCTTTATCTGTGGCGCCTTGAATCTGAGAACATATTCCCCCCCATCCTCATGCTCAAACTCCAGTCCCTGCTCCAATTTCATTTTTGCCATTTCCGGCCTCCTCTGTTTTAATTGCTGTTATTGCTCGTTCTGGCGGCGCACAGGCCTTTCCCTTACAGACCAACTCCCAGTCTTCGCTTAACAAGCTGTGACGCTGAACTTTGGCAGGTTTACCCTCAATTTTAAAAGACTTTTTTACCAGCACGCCCATACTAGACGAACTTTTAGAGTCAACGATATTACCATCAACTAAGACTTCACCACTTTCTATCCCGGCTTTATATCTAACAAAATGGTCTTTCCCATCTATTTTTATCCGCCAAATCATCTCATTCACGCTTGATAGCACCTCCTCATTAATGAAATGCGGTGGCTATTCCATGGCGTCACTGAATGCCTTTTGAGCCTCATCCATAACCTTGTCACGCACTTTTCTTGCCTGTTCTAATGTTTCCTTGTATTTTATATCGGTTTCTTCCTTAGCTCGCTTATCGGCGGCTTGTTCAATCGCCTTCTTATGGGCTACGTCCGCTTGTTCTTTAGTATCCTTGTTTACCCTGAAGGCCCGAAGAATGGTCTCTTCATATGCTTTTCTGGCTTTATCTTGAGCTCCGGTATTGGCACTAGACGCTCTTTCTTTCGGCTTCATGCTTCCTCTATATCGATTTTCGTCCTTACCTTCTCTTGTGTCTGCCCAGTTCCCGGACCAGCTAATTGCTCCAGCGCCAGTAATACTTCCTCTCCGGCACGGGCAAGATGCTCCGTAAACCCGCGAGGAAGGCTTCCACCGTGCCTAAAACGGATTTCAATTCCACCCTCGGTATCACAGGTTACTTCACAGTTTAGCTTGAGAATACTATCGCCCATTTCTCAACACACTCCAGCGTTAAAAGAAACATATACCATCATAATATTCCAAAGAAACCAAAATATATGATATACTACCGTTAAATGGTTGTCAAGTTGTCGGTACGCCAGATGAAAAAGTGAATCAAGTTCGATAGCTACGGTTAGCAGCATCCCTTGTTGTCCTGATTGGCCTTAGTTTCGGGTTAATGTGGCTGCTTCAGGAAGCTGTGGCACTTCTTCATCTGCCGCTGGACAAGTTTGCCTGGTTAGCTTATCTCAATGTTTTTATCTCTACACTGATATGCAATCTCACTATATTTATTCCGGTTCCGGTAGCCACTCCAATCCTGATAGCGACAGCAACCCAGTGGAACCCCGTGATGGTGGCGTTGGCTGCCAGTATCGGTGGAACATTGGGAGAGCTTAGCGGCTAATATGCAGGTTACCTGGGCAAACGAATAGCAATAAATGAACGGGTGGCAGGATACAACAAGGTTACAGAGTGGATGGTTCTGCTCATTCTTGGTTGTTCTCCTAAAGTAGCTTGATGTACCTCCTGCCAGTCCGCCTATCCTGAACAATGCCACCACCCACTGTACCAGTGAATATTCCAGCACCAGCTCCAATAAGCAGAATAAAAGCTACTTCACCTAGAGTAAACATGTCATCAACTTTACTTCTGCTTTTCCGTAAGGTGTGTCATTTTTGTATTTCCGATGATTAGTCTCGCCTGGACGGCCACCAATTCCATTTACCCAGTTTTGTAGCAATTGCCGGTAACAGGAAGACCTGCATGATAGCGGTATCGATAAGGACGCCAATAGCTACAGAGATACCGAATTGCACCATGAAGAGGATAGGTGATGAGCTAAGCGCAGCAAAGGTTCCAGCCAGGACAACGCCGCAGGCTAAAATCACCGCTCCGGTAGCAATCGCGGCTACACGGACACCATCGCGGGTGCCCCTCTTCTCAGATTCTTCTCTGATCCTTGACATCAAGAATATGTTATAGTCTGAACCCAGGGCGATCAGTAAAACAAAGGTTATTATTGGTATCAAGAAAAATATGCCTTCTTGTCCCAGCCAGACTTGAAATATCAGAGTCATAAGTCCCATAGTAGCACCATAACTTAGCAGTACCGCCAGCAGCAGATACATGGGAGCTATCAAACTTCTTAGAATGAATACCAATATCAGGAAAGTGAAAATAATCACCAGGATTATGATCCGGTTAAAATCGGTATCTACCATATGTTTGATATCCGTATAGGTTGCCGAACTGCCGCCTGTGGCAATTTCACTGCCAGACAATATTGTGTCTTGGACGCTGGAAGATAGCGTGGTACGGACAGAGTCGATAGTCTGGATAGCTCTATCGGAAGCCGAAAACGAGTCTAGCACTACGTACAGCAAAGTGGACTGGCGACTTTCACTCACAAACATATTGACCAGACCCTGGAATGACGGAGAGGCACTCAGCAGGGTAGGCGACAAGAAGACCGGGTTATCCCGGGAGGCAAATTGGGAACTCAGAGCTTGCAGGTGAGTCTTTAACCCGGCCAGGCTACTTTGTAAAGCCGTGGCAGTAGCGGCACTGTCTGTTCCGGAAGCTTGCGCCAGGACCTGGGAAACCAGGTAAGCATCCTGTTTCTGGAAGGTAGAGGCCAAACCGGTCAAACTGGTAGTGAGATTCTGGATTCCGGACTGCAATTGGGCGCCGGCTGCAACTTGTTGATCTTCCGGGAGTTGGGATATTTGCTCCAATAAGGTAAGTCCGTCGTTGCAAACCTCCAGGGCAGTCAGGTAATCACTATCCGATTGAATTGCCGGGTATTGTTGTCCTAGTTCATTCAAATAAGCGGCGATTAACTGAAGATATTGACCGGCCTGGGCAGGCGTAAAAGCGGTAGTTGAGGCGGCGGTAACCTGGCTCAATTGAGATACCAAATACTGCAACTGGTTGGTCACGCTGGCATCGGCTTTAATTTGGGCTACCGCAGTCTGCATATTATTGAGGCTAACCAGCGCCCCCTGGTAATCGGAATCCTCCTTTACCCATGTAAAATTCTCGTTCAATTCAGTAAGATATGCTGAAATCTGCTGGAAACCGGCGGCGGTTTCCGGGCTGAAAAGGGCGGTTATATCTCCACCGGAACTATCCAGAGCGGCGCTCAGAGTAGTCAATTGCCCTGAGACAGTGAGTTCGTACATAGCACCGGTAGTTCCCTGCGGATTGATAATGCTTTTCACCTTGACAACACCGTCAATCCGGCTTAAATCACCACTAAGTTTAGAGAGAGCGGCCAGAGCCTGGGGTGAAGTCAGGTCGACCCCTTCCGGGGCTGCAATAATGATGTTGGCGGGCTCCATTTCACCGATATCATAGTGTTTTTCCAGAACGTTGTAGCCGGCGATCGAATCGTATCCTTTTCTATCACCGAGTTACCTTGGGTAATAAACGTCTCGATTCCAAGGAGCATACGGCAAGTAACTTCCCAGTGAGAGGAGAGATACAATTAAAGTCACAACCATAGCAATTGAGATAGTCCGCCGTTACAGAGTTAGAACAAACCTTCGGAGCTAATTCGGCATTTGACGAGTGTCTCTCAATATAATAAATTTATGAATATTGGCCTGATTGCGAAACGAGCAACTGTTGTAGGCTGGGTATAAGCTGTTTCTTCTCTAAGAATAGTCCGGAATCCTTCCAACCCCGCTCTACCAAGCCAAACAATGAAGCCCTCGGAGAATATCCGGGGGCTTTTTCTTTTTTGCCAACCATTTGCTAACCAAAGAAACAAGAGGTATTTATTATATCTTTACTTTATGGGCCTCAATTTATTAATAACTTACTTTTCCTTAGCCTTTAACCCTAACTTCTTGATTTCTGCGAGAACACGTTTCCTAATCGTTCGTTTGTCTCTGAGTCTTATCTTAGGGGGATTAGGAGGGTATGGAAGTCCTCTCATTTCAGCTTCAAACATCGCGTCCTCGTGCTTATACGCTTCAACCTGACGCAGATGCTTATCCTTTAGCTGGACTACCCTAACCATCTCGTCTACATCCACCTCTTCCGGCTCTTGTGGCTTTGGTGCATATTGGCTAGAGAGTTGCCGTACTCTTTCCCTGGAAATGCCCAGAAGCCTCCCAACATTGGCATTGTTCATTCCCTGCATTCTGAGTCGTATAATGTCTTCCGGTGCCCACCTAGATAACATGATGTGAACTCGGCAATGTGGACACACGACCGCAACGTTCCCGTGCTGTTTATTGGATACGTCGCCGTCCAGATGGTGAAACTTTTGTGCTCTATATACAGTAGTAAGGCGATGTTGGAAATAGCCTAGATTCTCTGTATTCATGCACTCCAAGCAGACTTTTTCTGCTGCTCCTTTATCCAAATCATCCAGTAATCTAGAGATTTGCCTGATTCGTTCCTCAAGCCGATTCCGTTCCTCCATCAATTCTAGTTTTTCATCTTGTGATAAAGACTTCATGCAAAAAGTGTAGAGCTGTTTCACATATTTGTCAATAGGATTTGACAATTACCTAGCTAACTATTCTACATTTATTACGAACAATTTATCTCATTGCGTGAAAACTTGACAAGAATTACGCTCTGTGAGATGATCAATTTGTGGGTGAGTTTTACCCACAAATCGGACTATAAAGGCGAGTGAGTTTGACTCCCCGCCTTTTTTTTATTCCTTGAAATATTAACTAGGTGGCAAAGTATGTAAATAGAAACATTTAATTTAAAGGGGTATATTTGCGTGTATTCGCGGATTTACCCCTTTTTTTGTCTCCAAAATTCAGGGCAGTTTACGAACGAAATTCGGGGCTGCCCTTTTTATTTACCCGAACTGTTTAGGAGGTAAGATATGAAAAGAATTAGGAAACGAAAAGGGTTCTGTAATTTGACTTATTGTATTTTATTCTACATTTTGGTTAGTATCATCTTGTATATATTTGTGAAAGAGTGCGGCCTCTGGGCAGCTTTAGCTGTGACGGCAGTAAGCTACCCGACGATGGTCCTTATTATTGCCACAATTTTACGCATGCGCGGTGACATTACAGAAAGAAGTTTTATCATCTTGATTTTTGAAGGGTTTAAAATTACACATCTGATACAAAATATACGGAATGATTCAGTAAACATCAAGTCTAACAACCCCCCTAGATCCAAGAAATCATCCTAATAACACTCCTAATGTTCCCTCCTTGTTAGCTCCTTACTACTAATCACTTCATCAAACCCCTTCGCCGCAGCTTCCAGTAATCTAGGCGCCACGTGGCTATAAGTATCCAGGGGTATTTGTATTCTGGAATGTACCAACCCGTGTGGATTATCTTACAACGGATTTTTTATGGAGGCAATAGAGGGGATTTTGAAATCTAGAAGTAAATCTACTTCCTCACCCGCGCCGGCAGCTTCTGCTTGGTCTTTTTCTGGTAAACGCTGATTACCTCGTGGCGGCCGATTACTCCTAGCAGTTTCCGCGTTTCCCGGTCCACCACCGGTATGCGCGCCTCGGTGCTCTCTATGGCGTCCAGCAGCCGGAACATCATCTGCTCAGGGTAAGCCACGAACGGGTTTTTGACTACTATGTCCCCGGCGGTCAGTTGGCTTTCCATATAGCTCGTATCCAGGTAGTGTGCTATATCCGTCTCCGTCAATACGCCCACCAGATTCCCCTTCTCGTCGATAACCGGGAAGCCGTGGTGTCCCGTTTTCTGGAAGGTCTTGAACAGCTGTGACAGCTTCGTCGTCGCCGGCAGGGTAGGGTAATCTTTAGTCATCGCTTCCTTCACCGTCGTGGAGCGCAGCACGTCGCCCAGCTCTTCCTGGTCCAGGTCAACCCCCCGCCGCCGCAGCTTCAGGGTATAAATGCTCTCCCGCCGCAGCGCCCGGCTGACCACCGTGCTGATAACCACCGCCGTCATCAGCGGCAGGATAATGGCATAGTTGCCGGTCATCTCGAAGATTATCAGGATAGCGGAAAACGGCGCCCGCGCCGCGCCGGAGAAGACCGCCGCCATCCCCACGATGCCGTAAGCCCCGGCCGGCGCCGTGATGTTGGGGAAAAAGTGCCCGAAGAATATGCCCACCGCCGTGCCCAGCATCGCTCCCATGAAAAGGCTCGGCGCGAAAACGCCGCCGCTCCCGCCGCTCCCCAGGGTGATGGACGTCGCCAGTATCTTGAAACCCAGGTAGGCGATTACCACCCACACCGTTATCTCGCCGGACAGGGCCTTGGTAATTCCCTCGTAGCCCACGCCCAGGACGTCCAGGCTGTATAGGCCGATGGCGCCCACCGCCAGACCGCCGATGACCGGCCTGATATACTCCGGTATTTTTTTTAAGGCGTCGAAGCGGTCCTCGCTCCAGTAGAGCAGCCAGACGAAAAGCTGGGCGGTAAAAGCTGCCAGGATGCCCAGGACCACGTAAAACCCGAACTCCCACCCGCTGACGATGCCGAACTCCGGCAGGGGAAAAGCGCGGACGTTCCCCAGGAAGGCCTGTGCCAGGAAGTCCGCCACCACCGCGCTGATGACCACGTACCCGAAGCGCCGCGTCACCACCCGTCCCAGTATCACTTCCAGCGCGAAGAGCACCCCGGCGATGGGCGCGTTAAAGGTAGCCGCGATGCCCCCGGCCGCCCCGCAGGCCACCATCACCTTCACCATTTCTTCCGGCAGCTTGAGCCATTGCCCGATGGTCGAGCCGAAGGTGGAGCCTATCTGTACGATGGGGCCTTCACGCCCCACCGACCCCCCGCTGCCGATGCAGATGGAGGAAGCCAGGATTTTTACCAGCGCCACCCGCGGCCTTATCCGCCCGCCCCGCAGGGCCACGGACTCCATTACCTCCGGGACGCCGTGCCCCTTGGCTTCACGGGCGAAGAAATAGACCAGCAGCCCCACCAGCAGCCCGCCGATGGCCGGAATGACGATGATGTAGTAGTGCCCCATGAAGCTGAAGACATGACTGCCCCAGTCGAGGAAGACCGTCTGGAAGGATTTAATCAGCCACCTGAATGCCACCGCCCCCAGCCCGGACATCAACCCCACCAGTACCGCCAGTATCAGCCACGCCACCATTTCCGAGGAGCGGAACCATAAGGCGATGGCGGCAAGTCTATCCGCGAGAGTTTTACGAAACATGATGAACAGTTTTAATGATAGCACCGGGCGGCCTTCCCTATCAAGAAAACAGGCCTGTTTACGATTAAATCTGGTAGAAAGCCATGCCGGGCCGTCCTGCCCGCTGCCCGTGCTGAAGGTGCGCTTGACATCCCGCGATGGCGGTAAGTATAATGAGGGCTATCCGAACAAACATTCTAATATGCGGGAGATGACAATATGATGAAAATCAACCTGGGTCTGCGCTTCCCCGGCACCTGTGAAGAAGCCTTTGAATTCTATCGGTCCGTGTTCGGCGGGGAGCTAATCAAGCTGCAAAGATACAAGGAAATGAGAGAGCACGGCTACGAGGTTGCCGCCGGGGATGAAAACAAGCTGGCCTTCGTGGGCCTGGCGCTGGGAGAAAACATGCTCCTGGGCGGGGATGATTATACGGAATCCTCCGGCCAGCAATACATCCAGGGCAATAACTGCACCATAGAGGTCAGGGTGGACACCAAAGAGGAGGCGGATAGGGTATTTCACGCTCTATCCGCCGGCGGTGTGATAAAGATGCCCCTGGGGGACGTTTACTGGGGGGAATACTGCGGCTATTTTACGGACAAGTTCGGGGTAAGCTGGGGCGTGACCTGTCACTGTTCCCAGGCGGCGTAATGCCCGGTAGCCGTAAAACGGGGGATTTCTCATCGGCAGGTGGTCCCCAGGCATGGTTTGAGCATCTATTGGCGCTGGGATAATAGCCTCAGGACTAAATTTATTTTTGAGAAAGCACTATCAACACCGCCAGTATTATTAGCAGCAACAGCCATGATACCACGGCGATACGAGTGGCCTTTTTAGCCTTTTCTGCTTCCCACCATTTGGCCGGTCTGATTCCTTGAAAAATAAAAGTGCCTACCGCCGCCAGATTAAGCGCCACGATGTTGATGGCGAATAGGAGCAGAGCGCCCAAAGCCGGATGCCAGAGCAGTCTGCCTGATAACATGCCGAAAGTAACCAGCGGAGGCAATATTGCTACAGAGACCATAACCCCAACCAGAGCCGCTGATAGACTCGTCGTGAAGGCAAGAGCGCCGGCGCTGCCTGAAGCTAAAGCTATCACAATGTCTTGTATATTCACTTGAGTTCTGGAAACAACTTCAGGTGTATTCGGATTCACGTCGAGTACAAAGCCCAGCAGTAATGAAAACACCAGAACTACCGCCAGCGCAACCCCGCTGGCTTTCAAGGCGCGGCGGGCTAAATCGGCGTCTCCCAGCGTGGTGGCCAGCGCCAGGGCTATGTTGGGACCCAGCATCGGGGCGATTACCATCGCCCCGATGATTATCACAAGATTGTTTTGTTGCAGTCCCAGCGCCGCCACGATGGAGGAGAGTCCCAGTAAAACAATAAAATTCCTTGAAATTTCAGTAGCACTGGATATTCCGCTGTATAGTTCTTCCCGGCTTATCCGGGGCGCCGGTTTTTTTACAGGTTCCGGACCGGGTTCAGGCTGGACTGCATTATTTTCCTTTTCAGGAGGCTCGGGGCGGGGGATAGTTGCCGCCACGTTCAGGATATTTACTCTGAAACCTTTGACGTCGGCAAAGCTCTGGGTAAGTTCGTCGGTCAGCTTTTCTATCTCATTCTCCGGCATGAGAATCTGCATCTGCAACCAGTCACCGTTCAGTTTCTGGTAGCGTTGGTCTAGATTCTGGTGTTGCTCCAAGATATTTTGCAGCTCATTGGACTTGTTTTCCGGATAATATATATGAACCAGACGCAGTTCCATCTAAAACCAATCCGCCCGCCGTTTTTCCCGCCGGCAGGCTAATGTAAATATTGTTTTTCCCTTCCCCCTCACCCCTAATCTCTTCCCCCTAATCCTTATACTTCTTCCCCATCCCCGCCGTGAAATGGAACATCGGCTTGTCAATCCGCCGGATGTTTATCGGCCCGTGCTCCACCCCCGCCGGGATGAACGCTATAAAGCTCCGGCTGATGAAGTTCTGCCGCCCGTCTATCCAGAACTCGATTTCCCCGTTGAGGTTATAGGGGTCTGCGGGGTCGGTCCCCACCCAGGCTATCGTCTCGTCAAAGTCGTGCTTGTGCGCCCCGATGGTGCGGTCTTTCAAAGAGCCCGTTTTCTCCGGCCAGTCCCCCGGTAAAAACCAGGCCGTCTCCATGTAAAAAGCCCCCTTGAGCACCTCGCTGTCCAGGGAAAGCAGCCGCCGCGCCTCGTTATCCCTAAAAACCGGCGACCACGGCGCGTCGCCCGCCACGTCCCTCAGCTCCGTCACGAAGTATTTTTTATCTATTTTTGCCACTTTTTTTCTCCCTTCTGGTTTCGTGCCCGCCCGGGTCCGCCTCGGCTAAAGACCCCGCCCCCACCATGATGGTGAACTCCAGGTGCGGCCGGGTATATTTTTTCCAGGTCAGCGGCCCGTGTTTGACCCCTTTGGGCACGAATACCGCGGACGTTTTGTTGATCAGCAGCGGCTCCCCGTCCACCATGAACTCTATTTCCCCGCCCAGGTCCTCCTGGTTTTCCGGGTCCGTCCCTATGTGGACGACAATCTCGTCGTAGCGGTGGGTGTGCTCGTGGATATGGGGATTGGGGTCCGGCATGCCGAACACCCAGCCCGTCTCGATGTAGATATTGCTGGCCGGCACCAGGTTATTGCTCATCAGCGTCATCGCCGGGCGGCGGCCCTTGACCTCGGTTTCCGGCGTCACCTCGTAAGCGGGCTGGCTCACGAAGTACTTTTTGGGGTTCTTCTTCGGCATCGATATCCTCCTGGCCTTATTTTTTAATTTTTACGTATGAAACGTCGTTGCCGGACTCGAACATGAAAATGGGGGTGTCTATCCGCTTGAGGACGACGGGACAGTGCTTGACGCCCCTGGGGATGAGAATCAGGCAGGACTTGGTCAGCGTGTAGGGCTCGTCGTCCATCCACAGCTCTATTTCCCCGCCCAGCTCCCGCGGGTGGTTGCGGTTCGACCCCGCGAAGCCGATGACCTCGTCGAAGTCGTGCGTGTGCGGCGTCTCGATGCTGACCGGCCCGTCCCCGGTCAGCTGCCACAGCCACTCGCACCCCGCGAAGGGCGACCCCTTCACTATCGAGTCCTGGATGCCCAGCAGCAGCGTCCGGTCCAGCGTTTTGCCCGCTTTGGCCTGCTCTTCCAGGCTCTTCACGTCGCGTTCGGGCGGCGGCGGCATCAGGTCTTCCGTCACGATGTTATTGGCGTATTTCTGTCTGGGCATGTCCCTGTCTCCTTTGTTCGACTATATCTCGCGGGCGGCCTGCATCCCGGCGCTCACGGCGTCCGCTATCAGCAGCGGCTCATGGCAGTCGCCGGCGGCGTAAAGCTCCGGCACCTTGCCCTGGAGGCTATCGTAAAGCGTGGTGTTGGGCACCAGCGGCAGCGCCGGTATAATGGTATCCGCTTTCAGGGACTGCCGGGAGCCGTCCTTGTTGACGATCATCAGCCCCTGGTCGTTGATTTCCACGTACTCCTTCACCCCGCTTATCAGGGTGACGTCCTTTTTGCGGAACCACTTGAACAGGTAGGCCTGGATAACATCCACCATCCCCTGTCCCATGTGGGCCGATTGCTCCACGATGGTGACCTGCCGCCCGCGCTTTCTTAAAAACTCCCCCAGCTCGCAGCCGTGCAGGCTCCCCCCGATAATCACCACCCTTTGCCCGATGGGCAGATAGTATTTGGTCAGCCGCCGCAGCGTGTCCGGCCGGAAAATGCGTAAGTAGGACTTGAGCTGGCGGTGCAGCGCGGCGCTGCTCACTACCTTGTGGTTCCGGATGCCTTTTATCTCCGGCATAAACGGCATGCCGCCGGTGGCCACGATAACCGCGTCCGGCTTTATCGCCGCTATCAGCTTGGCGTTGACCTGCTTCCCCAGCTTTATTTTCACGCCCAGCTTGACCAGCTGGCGGTGGTAATAGCTGATAA
Organism: Dehalococcoidales bacterium; assembly: GCA_041652735.1. Classification (NCBI taxonomy): domain Bacteria; kingdom Bacillati; phylum Chloroflexota; class Dehalococcoidia; order Dehalococcoidales; species Dehalococcoidales bacterium. The sequence continues at coordinate 101,386 of JBAZGT010000003.1, forward strand.
TTGCCGGCAGGTCTTCCAGCTCCGTGCCTTTCACCATGGCGGCTATCGGCAGCAGCCCGCCCAGCCTCGACTGCTTATCGTAAAGGGTGACGCTGTGTCCCCGCAGCGCCGCCACCCGGGCGGCTTCCATGCCCGCCGGGCCCGCCCCCACCACTACCACCTTTTTCTTTTTATCGGCTTTATCTATCGTGTTAAAGGTCTTGCCCATGAAAGCGTTGATGCGGCAGCGCTGGCTGCCCAGGCAGTTCTCGCAGGCGGTGCAGGGCGCGATGTCCTGTAGCCTCCCCGCCGCCACCTTGTTGGGAAAATCCGGGTCCGCCTGGAGGCGCCGCGTCATGGCTATGAAGTCGGCTTTGCCTTCCCTTAGCGCCTGCTCCCCCAGCGCCGCGTCCAGCTTGCCCACCACCATCACCGGGATGGATACCAGTTCTTTAATCCCCGCCGCCAGGTTAACGTTAGCCGCCGCCCCCCGCAGGCCGGCGTTGTATTGAGGGGGGAAGTGGTTGAGCGGGACGATGGGCTCCGGGTAGAAAAGCAGGTCCGGCAGGTAGGCCCCCACGTGATAGCCCAGCCAGTGGCTGCGCACGTGTATCATGTCCGCCCCGGCCTCCTGTAAAAGCCGCGCCGTCTGGTGGCTTTCTTCCTGGGTCAGGCATTTGTCATCGGCGATGCCGGCGATTTGCCCTGTTTCCACGGCGTTGATGCAGACGGACACGGGGAAGTCCCGGCCCAGCCGCTTTTTAATCTCTTTGACGATGGCTGTTACCAGGCGGGCGCGGTTGACCTGGCTGCCGCCGTAGCTGTCCTGCCGCCGGTTCCAGAACGGGGAGAGGAAGTTGTGCAGTAAATGGCTGCTGGCGGCGTTCACGTCCACGCCGTCGAACCCGGCCTGCTGCGCGCGCACCGCCGCGCTGGCGAATTTATCGATGATGATTTCTATTTCCGGTATGGTAAGCTCCCGCGGCATCTCGTTATGGAAGTCGTTTTCCGACTTCAGCGAGACGCGGGAGGCGGCAATCGGCGGCCCTTTGAAGGGGGAGTCCGGGGGTACGCCCGGCGCCTCGAAGAGATTGGACTGCCAGGGGCCGTCATGGTTCATCTGCATGAAGGTGGGGCAGCCGTATTTGTGGATGATTTTGGGCAACTCGCTCAGCCCCGGCACGTACTTGTCGTCGTCGATACGGTAGCGCGCCCGCCACCGCGCCCCGGCCGGGTAGTCTATAGTGGGGGACTCCACGATGAGCAGTCCCACCCCGCCCCGCGCCAGCGATTCGTAGTACGCCAGCACCTTGCCGTTCATGGTAGTCTCGTCCTCGTGCCACATCATCACCCCCGCCCCGGTCTTGACGATGCGGTTCCGCGTCATCACCGACCCTATTTTGCCGGGCTCCATCAGCCTCTCGAATTTCCTCGTAGCCATATATCTTCTCTCCGTTTGATTCTTGGCTATATACTAGCATTTTTCCCCGGAATTTCATACAATTATTCAGCAGTCATACTGCATACCCCGCTGCTTGCAGAAAGGAACACTCATGCTCTCTTACACGGAAGGCTATCTCACCATAGAAGGTGTTAAAATCCACTACTACCGCACCGGCGGCGCCAGGCCCCCTTTCCTCCTGCTCCACGGGGCGGCGGATAACGGCCTCTGCTGGACGCCCACGGCTGAATGGCTGTCAGACCGCTACGATGTCATCATGCCGGACGCCCAGGGCCACGGCCTTTCCGACCGACTGGACGCGGACTTTTCTTATCAGAAGCTTACGGACCAGGCGGTGGGGCTGATAAAAGCGCTGGGCTTGAAAAAGCCGCTTATCATGGGGCATTCCATGGGGGCGGGCACGGTGCTGAACATCGCCGCCGGACACCCCTCCATCCCCGGCGCGGTTATCTGGGAAGACCCGGCCTGGTACGCGCCGGATACCCCTCCCGTTTCCAAAGAGGAGCTGGCGGAACGGGACGCTTTCTGGAAACACCTGGCGGACCTGGGTAAACGCCCTGAAGCGGAAATTGTCGCCTCCTGCCGCGCCCAGAACCCCGGCTGGTCGGAAGCGGATATCGTTTCCTGGTCCAGAGCCAAGCTCCAGTTCGACCCCTCTCTCAGAGACTATGAGCTGATAAACCCGCGCACCTACGTGGAGTTGGTGCCGCAAATAAAGTGCCCCGCCCTCCTCATCATCGCCGATGGCGGCATCGTCACCAAATCCGTCGCCGAACACGCCGCCCGACTCGGTAAAAACCTGAAGTGGGTGGAGATAAAGGGCGCCGACCATTTTGTCCGCAAGGAGCGGTTCGCGGCGTTCCGGCAGGCCCTGGCCGCTTTCCTGGATACCCTGCCCGCTTAAAAAAACAAATTAGACGCTACTATACCCGCCGGAGGCGACCATGGAAGAACGCATTGCCGCGCTGCTGTGTAAAATGACTCTGGAGGAGAAAATATCCCTCCTGGCCGGTGTGGATAACTGGCATACCCGGCCCGTTAAGCGCCTGGGCATTCCCGCTATCAAGGTTACGGACGGGCCCCACGGCGCCCGCACCGCGGACGAAAGTAATCCTAACGAGACCCTACCCGCCACCTGTTTCCCCACCGGCGTGGCCCTGGCCGCCACCTGGAACACCGACCTCATTAAAAAGGTGGGCGTGGCTCTGGGAAAGGAAACCCGGGCGCGCGGCTGTTCCGTTTTGCTCGGCCCCTGCGTCAATATCCACCGCTCCCCCCTTGGCGGCCGCAACTTTGAAAGCTATTCGGAAGACCCCTGCCTGTCCTCGCGGCTGGCCGTGGCTATCGTCTCCGGCATCCAAAGCCGGAAGGTCAGCGTCTGCGTCAAGCACTTCGCCCTGAACAACCAGGAGTACCAGCGCATGACTATCAGTTCCGATGTGTCGGAACGCGCCATGCGGGAAATCTATTTCCCTTCTTTTGCCAAAGCGGTCAAAGAGGCCGGGGCCTGGGCCGTGATGTGCTCTTACAACAGGGTGAACGGCGTATACGCCTCCGCCAACCGCCGGCTGCTGACCGACCTTTTGAAGGGGGAATGGGGCTTTGAGGGGCTGGTGATGTCGGACTGGTTTGCCGTCCACAGCACCGTGCCCGCCGCCAAGGCCGGCCTGGACCTGGAAATGCCCGGCCCGGCGCTGTATTTTAATGAAACCTTGCTGGAAGCGGTCAAACAGGGCCAAGTGCCCGTTGATATTATCGACGATAAGGTGCGGCGGCTTTTACGGCTTATGTTTAACACCGGCGCTTTTGAAGAAGATATTAAAGTCGCCGGCGCCGTTAAGGACTTCCCCGCCCACCGCCGCCTCGCCCGCGCCGCGGCGGAAGAGGCCATCGTCTTATTGAAGAATGAAAGGAACGTCCTGCCGCTTGATAGAAAGTCGGTCAGGACCATCGCCGTCATCGGGCCCCAGGCCGCGGTCGCTGGTATCCAGGGCGGCGGCAGCGCCGAGGTGCGGCCGTACTATAAAGTGTCGCCGCTGGCGGCCCTGCAAAAGCTCTGCGGCGATAAGGTAAAAATAATCTACGAGCTCGGCTGCCCCAGCAATATCTATACCCTGCCCCTCGACCCCGCTTGCCTGATTTCCGCTAAAGGCAGCAAAAAACCCGGCCTGACCGCCGCCTACTACGGCAACAGCGATTTTGTCGGTAAGCCCGCCCTCACGCGGGTGGATACCGATTTCGATTTCCGCTGGACGCCGGACGCCCCCCCGGTCGAATGCTCAGGCGGGACGGACTTCTCCGTGCGCTGGCAGGGCATTTTCAAAGCGCCGGAAACCGGCCTCTTCCGGTTCGGTCTGGCGGCCAACGGCTGGGGGCGGCTTTATATCGACGATACTTTAGTCTGCGGCAACTGGGGCGAGCGCCGGGGCGGCGCGGACTTTCACGTTACCGAATCTACCGGTGAGTATGCCATGAAGTCCGGCCGTTCTTACGCTATCAAAATTGAGTTCCGCAAAAACGACTTCGAGCAATTCCCCCGGCGCTCCATCAGAATCGGCTGTGATTTGCCCCGCCCCGATGACCTCCTCGAACGCGCCGCTAAAGCCGCCGCCGGGGCGGATGTCGCTATCGTTTTTACCGGCCTGACGGAAGAGTACGAGAGCGAGGGGTTCGATAGAAAAAACATGGACCTGCCGCCGGGGCAGAGCGCGCTTATCCGCGCCGTGGCCAAAGCCAACCCCAATACGGTGGTCGTCCTGAACAACGGCGCGCCGGTGACCATGGCGGACTGGATTGATGACGTTCCCGCCGTGGTTGACGCCCTCTTTCCCGGCCAGGAAGGCGGGAATGCCGTGGCCGCCGTGCTCTTCGGGGACGTGAATCCCTCCGGTAAGCTGCCGGACACTTACCCCCGCCGCCTGGAGGACAACCCCGTCTTTATCAATTACCCCGGCGAAAGCGGTAAGGTGCTCTACGGCGAGGGCATCTACGTGGGCTATAGGTATTATGACGCCAAAAAGGTTGAGCCTTTATTCCCCTTCGGGCACGGCCTGTCTTACACCGGCTTCAAGTACGGCAATCTCAAGGTTTCTCCGGCTAAAGCTAAAGTTGGACAAAAAATAGCCGTCAGCATAGATATTACCAATACCGGCCAAACGGCTGGCAAAGAGGTGGTGCAGCTTTACGTATCGGATGTCGTTTGCCGCCTCGCCCGCCCGCCCCGGGAGCTTAAAGCCTTTAAGAAAATCAGACTGGCCTCCGGCGCGACGCAGACGGTGACTTTCACGCTGGATGATGAAGTCTTCTCCTTCTACGACCCCGCCCTTAAGGACTGGACGGTTGAGCCCGGCGATTTTGAGATTTTAGTGGGGAGTTCTTCCAGGGATATCCGGGCTAAAAAGACTGTCAGCCTGGACGCCTGATGTGCGGCGATCCCCCGCTATTGGTAATTCGCGCCCCAGTAAATGATGTTGATGACCCTGCCGAACACCCATTGGAAAAGCGGCGAGAAAGCGTACCAGGCCAGTATCAGGCCGATGAATCCGAACAGCGGATTGGCAATAAATTTCCGGTATTTACGGGCGGTGTCCTCGCTCATGAATAGAGAAATTACACCGCTGCCGTCCAGCGGCGGCAGGGGAAACAGGTTTAGAATCACCAGTATCAGGTTCAGCATGAACAAAATGCTGATGAAGGTGGCAAACCCGTCCAGCCTGACTGACGTGGCATCCACGATGTGCTGGATATTGGCGGTATAGGGTGCCGCGAAAAAGCCGATTTGTATGCCCAGTTTGATGATGATTACGGCGAAAATCGCCAGCAGCAGGTTCGCCGCCGGGCCCGCCGCCGCCATCCAGGCGGCTTTCCGCGGGTGCTGGTGCGCCCATGTCGGGTCATAAGGCGTACGCGCGAACCCGAAAGGCCACCCTATGGCGAACGCTGATATCAGCGGCAGTACCACCATGCCCCACGGTTCCCGCTTGATGTGCGGCCAGGGGTTCAGGGATACCTGCCCCCCGGTATATGCGGTAAGGTCGCCGCCTTTTTTGGCGGCCCAGGCGTGGGCGGCTTCATGAAAGGTGACCGAAATTACAAAGACGAAATACCAGGCGAGCGCGTAGATGACCCTCGTGGACTCTCCCTGCATCTAAATCACCGGGGCAGACGTTTTGAACGATAAAGACATTTTGGCGTTATTATATGGGGACGATGCCGCTTTGTTAAAAACGCTTACTTGCCCCGCCCCGCCCCCTCCTTGCATTCCTTTTTATCCGGCCCCGGCTGCCATTTGGCGCAGCAGGCCGGCTTCACCTCGTGGATGGCGCAGGCCGCCAGCCCGTTATCGAACTGGAGAAAAGCGCAGGCGCCGTTGACGTGGCGTATCAGCCGGTACTCGGAATACTGCCAGCGCCGGTCGTCGTAAAGCTCTTCCCAGTCGCTCTCCGTTATCCCCAGGTAACTTAAAATTCTTTCCGTATCCTGCGGCGTCACGAAGGCCTGGTGCATGGTGCAGCACATACCGCAGCGCCGGCAGGGCATAGCCCCGGGTTCTTTTCCGGGAACGTTATCTTTTACCATGTTACTTTACGATGCTGCTTATCTGCTTGAATTTGTCCGTCCCGGCCGCCTTGAGCAGCTCGAACAAAGCCGTTTCGACGGTGGTGGGGCTGATGCCCGCCGCCCCCATCTTGAAAAGCGCCGTCAGTTTGTTCTCGGGGTCGCGGGAGGCCGCGGCGTCGCTCACTACCTGCGCCTGGTATCCCTCCCGCGCCAGCGCCATCGCCGTCTGGTACACGCAGATATGCGCCTCGATGCCGGCTATCAGCACCTGCTTGCGCTTTAGCGATGCCACCGCCGCCCCGAACTCCGGCGCGTCACAGCAGGAGAAGCAGACTTTCTCTACCGGTTTGACGTCCGGTAAAAGCTCTTTAATCTCCGGGATGGTGGGGCCCAGCCCCCTGGGGTACTGCTCGGTGATGATTACCGGCGCTTCCAGCACCTTTATCCCCCTGATAAGCTTGAGGAGGTTACGCAGCAGTTTTTCTTTATCGTGCATCACCGGGAAAAGCCTCTCCTGGAAGTCGATAAGCAGCAGCACGGTATTGGCGGCATCCAGCGCCGGCGGTACGTTCATGTTATTTCTCCTTATGGTTATTGCGGGTGAAGCGCGGCCATTTCTGTCCCGGCCTATCGCTAAATCCTGTATTTTCCCACGCTGTTCGGCGTCAGCTCGATGTTTCCAGTATAAATTCCATCCCGGCGCCTGTCAAAAAGCCCTGTCTATTACTTACCCTCTTGCCCCCGAGAGATAAATGTCCTATAATCAATATCCCGCTTCCTGTTGCCATAATATGTAACATTATCGTTGTTGCGAAGGAGGAGTACGGTAATGCATAACCAGCAGTGGCTGTTGCTCGCGGTCATGGCTGTCTGCGGCGCCGCCGTCATCGGCAGCTATGTCCGGGGTTTTCACACGCACCCCGGCAGCGCGGAAAAGCTCTGGGGTGGGGTTACCGGCGGCTTGAGAACGTTCAATTTCGTTACCATGATACTGGCGGTTTTCGGCTTCTTTGCCTTCAGCTACTGGCTCTTTTTCCGCCTGGACCCCGCTGACATCCAGATTGCCGGGCGCTTCGGCTTCTGGCTGTTCGATGTCATCTTCCTGGTTATTCTCATTCCTTCCGCCCTGTGGATGCCGCTGACTATCGCCTATGTGGACCATCCCGGCCCCGGTCTCTGGGTCGGCGTCCGCCTGGCGCTGGCGCTGGTCGGTATCGGTTCCCTGGCGCTGCTCTGGGCTATTCTGGCCGTCAGCCCGCGGGAGGCCGGCACGGCTTACTGGCTGGCGGTAGCGGGCGCCGCCGCTTTTTGCGTGCAGACCGCGGTGCTGGATATGCTGGTCTGGCCAATGCTGTTCCGCGCCCGGTAGGGCCGGGCTTGCATTAAAGCAAAAGTTTAGCCGGACTGCCTCAATCCCACCAGCAGCACGCCCGGCCCGCCGTGGACTCCCAGCCCCGCTCCCATCTCCATTACCCGGATTTTTTCCTCCGGGAAGAGCCGTCCCAGCCGTTTTTTGAACTCGGCGGCTTTTTCCGGTATGGCGCTGTGGGTGATGACCAGCTCCGCTATGTCCTTTTTTTCCTGGACGAACTCATAAAGCTTTTCCGCCCCGCGCGTGAAGCTGCGCACCAGCCCCGTCCTTACTATCTCTCCGTCCCGGAAAGCCAGCATGGGCTTGACGTTAAGGATATTGGCCGCCGCCACTATCGCCCGCGGCACCCGCCCGCTCCAGGCCAGGTACTTCATCGTGTCGAACATGCCCAGCATGTGTACCTGCCCGATAACCTTCCGCACTTCTTCCGCGATTGTTTTCAGGTCTTTCTTTCCCCCGGCCAGCCTGGCCGCGGCCATCGCCACCAGCGCCAGCCCCGCCGAATTGAACCTGGAGTCGATAACTTCGATAGGGCACCGGCTTTCCACCGCTTTCTTGGCCAGCAGCGCCGCGTTACAGGTGCCGCTTATTTTGGACGAGATATGCACGGAGATAATGCCGTCGGCCCGGCCGCAGTACTCCCGGTACGCCAGCTCGAAGTCCTCCGGCGTCGGCTGTGAGGTTGCCGGGTGCAGCCGCGAATCGGTAAGCAGCCGGAAAAACTCGTCGGTCTTTATGTCCACGCCGTCGCGCAGCAGCCGGTCGCCGAAGCGCACGTATATCGGAATCACCCTGATGCCGAGCTCCGTCGCCAGCTCCTGCGGTATATCGGAGGTGCTGTCTGTTATCACCTGTATAGTCATGCTGTCCCCCGCCCTACACCGGCCGCAAAGTGCCCGCGAAGACCTGCCAGGCCAGGGCGGACTTGGCTATCAGGCTCAGCAGGATATACATCCGCTCCCCGAAGATGTAGTCCCGCCACTTGCCCGCCTTTTTGTATTGCAGCACCATATTGACCGCGAAGCAGAAAAAGAACACGAACAGCGTGGGCAGGATGGCGTAAACGAACTTGGGCACGCCCTCGTCCGCTTTGGCCAGCGACCCGAAGAAGTAGATGGCGATAGCCACCCACGGCACCGCCCCCGCGATGCACCCCACCACGTAAGACGTCCAGTTGGTCTTTGCCGTGGTCTGGTTGTGGACTTCCATTACCAGGCCGCAGAGGTTCATCACGCCCGTAAGCGCGAAGGCCATCAAAAGCGCGCCGAGGTCGTATACGCCGCAGAGCATCCCTATCAGCACTATCATCAGGGAGGCGCTCAGGGAATACTCGTACCAGCGGGCGTAGTTGATGCCCTTTTTGAGGTTTTTCACGTACCACCCGAACGCCACCGGCGAGGCGACGGTAAAATGCGCCGCGGCGGAGAGCAGCAGGAATACCGCCACCAGTAGGCCGAAAGGCAGGTTGACCAGCACGCTGGTCTCCGGCCAGAGCTTGCCCGTGCCCTGGTTCAGCGTCAGGAAGGAAGTGGTGATGGGTAGCTTGAAGTCATTGGAAAGGAGAATGATAAGTAAACCCTGGACGAGGTGCAGGAAACCCATGAAGAGATTGTAGAGGCGGAGCCGGTTAAACTGCGGCTCATATCCCATATAACCCTCCTTTTTACGGTCGGCTACTCCATGTTTTAATAATATATTCGCCCCGGCGGATTTAGTCAATATGTACAAATAAACCGCCGCCCGCCGCCGCGCCGGGGCGGGCACTTACCTAATGCTGGTACTAACAGCTATAAAATATAATGTCAAACCCTATTGCAAAAACGAATGTTCCAGTATATAATATCCAACGGTGGTTTTCAGTCTAGGTTATCGCAAATGCATATACTTTACCTTATCCCGACCCTGATACGGATGACCTTAGCTCTAACCAACTAACAGAAGAAAGGAGGTCATCCGTGGCATTTCAGGACAAGACATTACAGTGTTCCGATTGCGGGACTTCGTTCACATTTTCCGCTGCGGAGCAAGAGTTCTTCCAGTCCAAAGGTTATACCAATGAGCCCAAGCGCTGCCCTACCTGCCGTCAGGCAAGAAAATCGGAGCGGATGGGTGCCGGCGGTATGAAATCCCGCCAGATGTTCCCGGCCGTCTGTGCCGAGTGCGGCAAGGAAACGGAAGTACCTTTTGAGCCCCGTGAAGGCAGACCGGTTTATTGCAGCGATTGCTTCAGCAAAATGCGGTCCAGCCGCAGCTAGTGATTTAGTTCACTGAAACGATAACAGGTCGGTGAGATTAATTTTTCACCGGCCTGTTGTTTTTTTATGCGCCATTCCCGCCCCGCTCGGGAATCCGGACTATACCCGCCTTGTCATTCTGAGCCGAAACGAAGAATATCGGGGTGGGGGGTTCCCCTTCGCGGGGGATAAGAGGGATTTTGCTCCCTGTCTTTGCGAGGAGTAAAACGACCAAGCAATCTTATTATTCCGTAACTGTCATTCTGAGGGAGTCCCGATGAGTTCCCCTACATCTTTATCGGGACGACCGTCAGAATCTGCCTGTAGTAGTAGCTACCTGAATGGCGAAGGTGTCAATCCATTATTAGTACCTGTAATTTAGGAATGCGTAGCTGGATTCCAGCCTACGCTGGAATGACAGTGGGGAAAAGGGGCGGGGGAAAACTGTAAACTGTAGACTGAAAACTGTTAACTCTTGTATAAATACAGCGGCTTCTTGTCCGTTATCACTCTCTTTTGCGCCGCCAGGGCTTTTCTGATGTATAAAGGCAGGGAAAAAATGCCGCGGTGGGTCTCGCCGTCATAAAAGCTAAGACCGTTCAGCTCTCTGGCTTTGATACGCCCGTCCACTTCATAAGACGTCAGCAGGGCGGGACTGTGCTTGCGTGAGGCGGTGCAGAAACCCCACGGCCCCCCGAAGCAGGGCATGTAGGTGGTGTACTGTGAGACTACCGGGAAAACGCTTTTCAGGGTGGTGCTTACCGCCGTCAGGTTCAGCAGCTCCGTGGGATTGGCGGAACCGGCCTGGACGGATATCAGCCCCTCCACGTTGAGCTTTTCCCGCACTATCCAGTAAAACTCGTTGGTGAAAAGCCTGGCCGCCGGCCCCTCTTCTATGGGGTCGGGTAAATCTATGATGATGACATCGTACTTTTCTTTGGATTTTTTCAAAAATTCCCGGGCGTCCACGTGATGGACTTCCGCGCGCTTGTCTTCAAATGCGCCGGCGGCGTGGGCGGGCAGGTACTTTTTGCTCAGCTCGGTAACCTGGTCGTCGATGTCCACCATCACCGCTTTTTTTACCGTTTTATGACGCAGCACTTCCCGCAGGGTGGCGCCTTCGCCTCCCCCCGCTATAAACACGGTCTCCGGCCCGGGATGGGTTATCATCACCGGCTGGACCAGCGCCTCGTGATAGATAAACTCGTCCCGCTCGCTGGACTGTATTTTATTGTCCAGCACCAGGCATACACCCAGCAGCCGACTTTTCAATATCCGGGCAGACTGGTATTTCGTCCGCCCCTCATACATTACTTCGTCGATGCGGTGCAGCTGTAAAAAGTCTTCGTTTATCTTGTCGCGCAGCCAGTTTTTATCTGGGTCTGTATCCATAAAAAAATCCCCGTGATTTACACGGCAACCATGACCCCCCTCGGTATCTCGGTGGTAAAGTGGTGCTTGGAGCCGAATTTCTCGATGAGTACCTCGGCCGCTTTTTCCGGATTGACGGAAGTGCCGCAGGTAAATACATCCACCGCCGCGTAGCCGTATTCCGGCCAGGTATGGATGGATAGGTGAGATTCGGCGATAACCACCACCCCGCTGACTCCCTGGGGACTGAAACGGTGGAAGGAGCTTCCGAGTACTACCGCTCCGCAATCGATGGCCGCTTTGACCATGACGTCGCGGATGAGGTCCAGGTCGTTCAAAGCCTCCCTGTCACAGTCATGCAGTTCAACCAGTAGGTGTCTTCCCAACGCATTCAATCACCTGCCCCCCTTTATAAAGTTTATTCCCGTATTTCAGGCACGGCCGGGTCGCCGTAAGCGCAATAGAGAAATTTTATAACTTTTTTTCCGCTATAATCAAGGGTTGACCAAATAAAAATTCCCAGAGCAATATAGCCACCCCAGGAATCTTCCCCGCCTCCCCGTTTTTAGGAGTTGGGGAACGTATTTTTACGGATGATGCTCAATCCGTTATGTTGATAAAGCCCCTTTCCTGCTACCCGAACACCTTCATATCCAGGTTCTGTTTTACTATCTCTGCCAGTCTGGCCAGTTTCTTTTCCTGGTGCAGCCTGGTTTTCATTAATGCGTTCTCGATGCCGGTCACGATGTCCGGCACGGCGCTGTCCGTGGTGATTACCGGCACGCCCTTGCTCTCCGCTTTGCTGATGACGTTATAGATGGGGGGCTGGCCGCCGCCGCTCAGGACCAGGCAGGCGGTAGAGGTTTCCAGCGCCGCCAGCTGCATGTCCGGGCGGTCCAGCCGGAGGATGGCCGCTTTATGGCTCTTGCGCCCGAAGTAAACCGGTCCGGCATCCAGCGTCATGGCGCCCAGCAGGTAGTTCTCCACCAGCTCGCCCGCTTTGTCCGCGTTGTTCAGTATCTTGCCCCGGATGCCGGCCGCCACCTCGCCGATGGTCAGGGCCAGGAGGGCGCGGCTTTCCGGGATGGCCCCCAGCACCTTTATCCCCGCCTCCCCGAACTGCGCCGCGGCTTCCGCCTTGACGCGCTTGAGCTGGCTCTGCGGCACTTTATTGATAATTACCCCCAGCAGGCTTTCCCCGAACCCTTTATACAGGCTGATGTACGGGGACGGCTGGCCGGTATAGGCTTCCACGGCGATAGCTTTGGCCTGCATTTCTTTGGCTGCCCCGTAGGCGTCTTTGCTGGCGGCGTCCCCGGGTTTCTTGCCCAGCAGCGCCTCCACCAGGACGGTGTCCCGCCCCTTGACGATGTCCGGCGCGTTTACCAGGTCGTCCGGCCCCAGTACTTTTTTCATGAAAGCGGTATCGCCGTCCGGCAGGGTCTTGTCCACGGCCTGCGGCTTGAGGAACCCCACCTTTTTCCCGGCGCTCAAAAGGTTAACGGCCAGGCCGGCGCTGATAGCCGTCTTGCCCGCTCCCGCCTCCGCTGAAATGATGTACCAAACGCCCAATCTCTGCTCCCGGTTCGCTTACAATTAAATAACCAATATATTATAAGCTTTTATGCGGGATACGTAAAGAGTATCGGAGAGGAAACGGACAAATTATACCGCCGTATTTCCCTCCGTCTGACACTCACCCCGCCGGTGTAACCTTGCCTCGAATGCCATTAAGTTCCCGCCGGATACCCCCGGTTTGCCGGTAGTTACTTCTATCTGAAAAAGTGGCGGCGAATAGTCCGTTCTCACCGGAAAAACGCGGATTCTTCGCGCGTTTAATATGGGGTCAGCATCTTGGACGGCTTGCTCCACTTGGTGAACGTGCAGATGACATACGCTATAAACAGGCACATCAGCGTTACCGCCAGGGCCATATACCCGTAGTCCGGCACGATATGCGTCAGGGCTAAATGCTCAAAGGTAGCGAAGACCCAGGTGTGTGCGGGCCGCAGGAAATAGAACCAGAAGGCAACGTTAAATATCCACAGCCACACCGCCGGCAGCATGGCCGCCACCAGGGCCATAATCCGCTCGCTCCGGAATTTGGTCTGGGCGGCTACCAGCAGCGCCAGTGGAATATAGATTATCAGGTACTGGTAGTTGGTGCGGTAGATAAAGATTAGGAAGATAAGGAAACCCACCAGCGCCGCCTGCGATGGTTTGAGCTGCCTTTTATAGCTGAACCAGAGACCGGCCAGGATGGCTGCTATCAGCAGCGGTATGCTGTAAACCAGCAGGCCTTTGGTATCCCAGCCCAAAGCTTGATGCAGGTAGGTAAGCAGAGAACCGCTTCCGCTGAAGGCGTACATCAGCGGTTGCTGGTAGTCCGGCGTCTGCCCCGCCAGGAAAAATGAACGCCCGTACTCGAAGAAGTTGCCGGTGGTTAAAAACGGGATGGAAAACGCCAGCATCACCCCGGCCAGGATGGCGCAGTCGCCGGCCAGGCGCCGCCAGCCCAGGGTCCGGATGGATACGGCTATCATGAAAGCCACCGGTATCAGCGTATGCTGCTTGGTCATTACCGCCAGCCCGGCGAAGAGGAAGCCCAGCCGGTCTTTGCCTTTCTCCAATAAAATAACCGCCGCCAGCAAAAAAGCCGCCGCGATGGCATCGAACTGCCCGAAGACGGCTGACTCGTACCAGGCGGTGGGGTGGAAAAGCCACAGACTGGCGAATATAAGCTTGCGCCATTTCGGCCCGGGCACCGCCCAGAACAAGAGACAGCCAATGGCCAGGTCGGCGGCGATAATCGGGGTTTTCATGGCCAGCCGCCAGCTGGTGTCCACCATCGTATTGGTGGCCGTGCTCGCCGGCGCCGCCAGCAGCGCCACGCGCAATATCAGCAGCCACAGCGGCGGGTAAACGAAACCCCACCCCGCCGTGGGGAAAATAGGCAGGCTGGCGTCCGCGTAGCGGTAGAAGTCCAGCCCGTACTGGTCGAACACCTTGGCGAAAGCCCAGAACTGCGGTACGTCCACCCCCGCCGAAAGAGGCGCCGCCCAGAACCGGATATAGGCCGCCAGCAGCAGCGCCAGCCCGAAGACGCTCAGGTAAAACGGGCCGCTGAACTGCGCCCAGCGTAATTTTAAAGACATATCCGCCCCGCTGCCGGTATCCCGCCCGCCGTTTTTTCGTTATTAATAGATAAGGCCATCATTCTCCAACCGGGGACTGGTGTCATATATATAAACGTAATATTTTGCGAAACGTTATATTATAATCTTTTATTCAGCATACACAAAAGCGTATAATCTTACTAGTCGAAATTTATGCACTTGGGATGGAAGTTGCTTAAATGAAAGAAACTATCTCCCTCATTATACCTACTTTTAATGAAAAAGATAATGTCACCCCCCTCGTTGCCAGAGTCCATCAAGCCTTAGCCGGGTACGACCATGAAATAATACTGGTGGACGATAACAGTAAGGACGGCACTATAGAAACGGCCGAGGCCCTTGCCCCCCGCTATCCGGTTAAGGTAATCGTCCGCCGTGACGAGCGCGGGCTGGCCAGCGCCGTGGTGCACGGTCTTAAATACGCCTCCGGCAGCATTATCGGTGTCATGGACGCGGATTTACAGCACCCGCCGGAAAAGTTGCCGGACCTGGTCAAAGCCATCGAGGGCGGGGCGGACATGGTTATCGGTTCCCGCTATATCCCGGGCGGCGGCTGTCCCAACTGGGACCTGACGCGCAAGGTGATTTCCAAAGCCGCGCTCATGGTGTCCCACCTCCTTCTCCCCTCCACCCGCCGCGTCAAGGACCCGCTGGCCGGCTTTTTTATGTTCCGCCGGGATAAAGTGGATATCGCCAAGCTCAAACCTATAGGCTATAAAATCAGCCTGGAAGTCATGCTGACCGGCGATTTTAAGAATATCGTGGAGGTGCCCTATATCTTCGAGGAGCGCAGCGCCGGCCAGAGCAAACTGAACATGATGCAGCAATGGGACTACCTTAAGCACCTTTTCAGCCTGATGCGCCGCACCGGCGAGCTGGCCATGTTCCTCAAGTTCGTGGCCGTGGGCCTGAGTGGGGTGGTCGTTAACGAGGGCGCGTACTGGCTGCTGACGCGCTTTGGTGGACTGGAGACCCTTAACTGGCTGGCTAACCTCATCGGCATCGAGACCTCCATCATCACCAACTTCGTCCTGAATGATTCGTTTACCTTCCGGCAAAAGCGTTCCGTTAGTCCGTTTATCGTCCGCCTGCTTAAGTTCAACCTTACCTGCGCCGCCGGGGCGTCCATCCAGTGGGGGCTGTTCATGTTCTTTACCCGCGTCACCGGGCTGTACGACCTGCTGGCCAACTTTATCGGCATCGTCGTCGCTTTCCTGGTAAATTACTTTATTAACCGTAACTGGACATGGAAATAAAATCTAAAATCGTCCGCGCCTGGCGCTGGCCGTATTTCTGGCTCAGCGTTATCGTCATTACCACGCTGGTGCTGCATTTTGTCATGATTCCCAGAGTAACGGACCCGATACTCGACGAGATACACTACATCAAGGACGCCCGCAATATCATCACCAACCATGCCAGTGAGCGCATCGAACACCCCCCGCTGGCCAAACTGCTCATCGTGGCGGGGGAATACGTTTTCAGCGGGTTCAGAACACCGGTGCAGGATACCGGTGTTACCCTCCGGCAGGGCATTACTAGCACCAGCGGCACCGTCATCAACGTGAGCAATGCCTCGGTGTTTAAAGTCGGCGAAACCATAATGATCGATAAAGAATATATGAAAATCCAGGCGGTCGACCTGGCATCCAGCCAGCTTACCGTAGAGCGCGGTAACATGGGGGCTGCCGCCTTCCACAATGTCAACCAGCCCATAAACCGCTGGGTGGAAAATCCCTGGGGCTGGCGCGTTTTTCCCGTTTTGTTCAGCACGGCCACCCTCATCCTTTTCTTTTTCCTCTGCCGCAAGCTCGGCATGTCCCTGACCGCCTCCAATGTCGCCGTCTATCTGCTGGCTTTTGAAAACCTTACCTTTATGATGGGCGGCCTGGCCATGCTGGACGTCTATTTCCTCACCTTCATGATGGCGGCTTTCGTGCTCTATGTTTACCGGCGTTATATCAGCTCGGGCGTCGCCATCGGTCTGGGCGCGCTGGCCAAGCTCAACGGGGCGCTGGCTTTCCCGGTGATATTCGTGCACTGGGTATTTACCCGGGAAAAGCGTACCCGCTGGTTCATCCTCACCCTCATCTTTTCCCTGCTGACTTTCATTGAAATAATGATATTGTGCGAGTTTCTCATTGCCCACGGCATGTCCGCCGAGCTTAATCCCTTCCACCGCATCAAGGAGATGCTCCAGCTCAGCGGCAGCCTCACCTTCGCTAACGTGGACCACCCCTTTAAGAGCTACCCCTGGGACTGGCTGATTTTCTACCGCCCCATGCCCTTCTGGTATATGCCGCACTATACCGCGGCTATCAGCTTTACCATCTGGGCTTTGACTATGCCCACCTTCGGCTATCTCATCTACCGCGCGATTAAGCGGGACGAGGCCGGGCTGTTCGCTTTATCCTGGTTCTTCGGGACTTTTCTTATCTGGATTCCGATTATCCTGATTACCGATAGGGTAAGCTATCTCTATTATTTTTACCCGGTGGTGGGCGCTGTCTGCATGGGGGTGGCTATAGGGCTGGACCAGCTTTTGGACTGGTGGCGTCACCGGCTGCGCGGCAAGCTGAAGTGGACGGCGCTTTTGATAGTGATATTCGTCCTGGCTTTGCACATGTTCTCGTTTTTGATACTTTCTCCTCTCATCAAGTATGACTTCCTGCCCTGGTGGGACTGGATAGTCAAGCTGTTCACCTAGTATCGCTTCTGAGGCAGACCTGGCTTAACGGCATAGATTCCAGGTATTAATAGGGGAATCACGGGTTAGGAATAAAATATTAGGTATCAATGTACCTTATATTTCCCCGGTATAATTTCCGCAATACGGTCATTTCCGGCACTATATTTGACTTCCCCCCGGTGTTATAATTACTCTAAGGAGCAGGGGGAGGTGGTCTATGCGTGAGGCCGCGCTTTATGATAAACTCCCGGACTCCAGGGTAAAGTGCCGCACCTGCCAGTGGCGCTGCCGGGTCAACCCGGGCAAGTTCGGCGCCTGCGGCATGTATCAGAACCGGGACGGCGTTCTCTATAATCTCAACTATGCCCGTATCTCTTCCGCCGCCGCTGACCCCATAGAAAAGAAGCCGCTGTTCCACTTTCACCCCGGCACGCGTTGCTTTTCCCTGGGCACGCTGGGCTGCAATTTTCAGTGCAAGCACTGCCAGAACTGGGAAATCTCCACCGCGGACAGCGCCTCCCTGCTTTCCGCCTGCCGGGATATGCCGCCGGCAGCGGCCGTCAGGCTGGCCAAACAGTCGCATTGTCAGGGCATCGCCTGGACCTATAACGAGCCCGCCGTCTGGTTTGAGTACACGCTGGACTCGGCCAAACTGGCCAAGCAAAATAACCTCTACACCGTTTACGTGACCAACGGCTTTGCCACCCCGGAGTCGCTGGACGCCATCGGCTCTTACCTGGACGCCTGGCGGGTGGATATCAAGGGCTTTTCCGATGTCTTTTACCAAAAGCTGGCCGGCGTGCCGCACTGGCGGGAAATATTAGACGTCACCCGGCGCGCTAAAGATAAATGGAACATGCACGTGGAGGTGGTCACCAATATCATCCCCACGATGAACGACGACGATGTGCAGTTGACCGCGCTGGCGCAGTGGATACACGACGCTCTCGGCCCCCTTACCCCCTGGCACGTGACCCGTTTTTACCCCCACCACCGCCTCACCGCTTTGCCACCCACCCCCCTTTCAGCTATCGAGCGCGCCTGTGAAATCGGGGCAAAGGCCGGGCTCAAGTTCGTCTATGCTGGCAACGTCCCCGGCCACGGCAGCGAAAACACCCGCTGCTATTCCTGCGGTAACACGATTGTAAAGAGGGTGGGCTATGATACGGAGGTGACCGGCCTGGACGGTTCCCGCTGCCGCTATTGCGGGGCGGACCTTAATTTCCGGGTCGGACGGAAAGGAAAGCAGGATGATTAGAAATCCGTCGGTGGCCGGGTACTTTTATCCCGGCTCTAAAAATGAGTTGCGGGAGACGGTCGCCCGGTATATAGATAAAAACGCCCCCAAAGTGGAGGCCGTCGGCCTGCTGGCGCCCCATGCCGGTTACCAGTATTCCGGGGCGGTGGCCGGGGCCACCATCTCCCGCGTCAACTTTAAGGATACCTTTATCATTATGGGACCCACCCACTCCGGGCTGGGCAAGCCTTTCAGCGTCATGCCGGAGGGCACCTGGCGTACCCCCCTCGGGGACGTGGAAGTGGACGCGGTGCTTGCCCGGAAAATAATAGATTTGTCGGAGTATGCCGAGGCGGACTACGCCGCCCATGAGGACGAGCACGCCGTGGAAGTGCAGCTGCCTTTTTTACAGTACCTCAAGCCGGACGTGCGCATTGTGCCCATCATTTTGGCCGGCGCTGCCGTTACTATATATAAGGAAATCGGGCACGCCATCGCCGCCGCTATCAAAGAGACCGGGCATGAGGCGGTGCTGCTCGCCAGCGGCGATATGACCCACCGCGAGCCGGCGTCCGTCGCCAAAGAGAAGGATATGAAAGCCGTGGCGGCCATGCTCGCTCTCGACGAGGACGAGCTGACCCGACTCTACCATAACCTGCATATCACCATGTGCGCCCACGGCCCGGTGGCCACGCTTATTGTCGCCGCCAAAGAGCTGGGGGCGACCGGCGGGGAGCTGGTGAAGTACATGAACAGCGGCGATGCCACCGGCGACTATGATGAGGTGGTGGCCTATGCCGGCGTTATCTTTAAAAAGGGCGGGGCCCGGAAAGGGGAATAACGATGCATCCTATCGCGGCTTTGGCTAAAGAAACGGTGGAGACCTGGGTACGGACGGGTAAAAGGCCCGCGCCGCCCGCCGGGCTCACCCCGGAAATGAAAGAGCGGGCAGGTGTCTTTGTCTCCATCCATAAGCGCGGGGATTTGCGCGGCTGTATCGGCACCTTTGATCCGCAGCAGAAAAATGTGGCCGGGGAAATCATCGCCAACGCCGTCAGTTCCGCCATGCGCGACCCCCGTTTTTCCCCCGTTACCCCGGATGAGCTTGAAGACCTGGACTACTCCGTTGATGTGCTGACTACCCCGGAGCCGGTGGCGGACGAAAGTCATCTGGACCCTAAAAAGTACGGCGTTATCGTGGAGGCGGGGTGGCGGCGGGGCCTGTTGCTGCCGGACCTGGAAGGCGTTGACACCGTCGACTACCAGATAGACATCTGCCGCCGCAAAGGCGGCATCTCCCCGGAAGAGCCGGTCAAGCTTTACCGCTTTGAAGTGAAAAGGTACAAGTAGGGGGTAAGTGACAAGTAGCAAGGGGCAAGTGGCAAGGAAGGAAGAAACTCTAAATACTAAACTCTAGAGAACGAGCCTGCCGGATTTACGCTCGATTCGTTTTGTAAAAAACCCCTTTTTTTAATATTTTTTCTTACAGCTAAAAGAGGAGAAAAACAAATATTTCAGCTTTGATTCGTTTTATTGTTTTTAGCCGGGCTGTGGTCATACAGGTTCGAATCGTTCCGTAAATTTTAATATTTAAATATGTTGAGTAAACGAAGGAGCGGGGGTAAGAAAAGGAGCACGCCGCCCCGGCATATCCAGGACGCAGGGATAGTATAAGCGGGGAGGGGATAAAAGTAAATGGAGGGATGTCACAAGGGGAAAACCCTAAATACTAAACCCTAAACTCTAAACGGGGGAAGACGTTAAAACCAAACAATTAACCATCCCGTTGAAAAACGGGATCCAGGTATTAAGGCCTGGCGGATATTGCGGGAAATAGAGCGGATTCATCTCACTGGATTCCGGTTTGCACCGGAATGGTTGGGGTGATTAGGGACAAGGGGAAGAGATACAAATAGGGAAACTCTAAACTCTAAATCCTAAACTATAAACGGGGGGAGACATAAAACCAAACAATTAACCATCCCGTTGAAAAACGGGATCCAGGTATTAAGGCCTGGCGGATATTGCGGGAAATAGAGCGGATTCATCTCACTGGATTCCGGTTTGCACCGGAATGACAACAAAAGGAAAACGGCCGGGATTCATTGGGGCGGCGGGGGGCATTGGTAATAATTTGGTACTTATCTGTAGCATTGGTAATATTTGCCATTTGATATTGTTTAGTATTTAGAGCTTAGTATTTAGAATTTCCCCTCCCCCCTTTCACTTTTTCCCCGTTTAGAGTATCTTTATCATATATAAGGTATCAGGCGGCAGACCATGAACATGGATATGTTTGAAAAACAGGCGGAGCAGCAGCAGATGCAGCAGGCGCCGCTGGCCACCCGCATGAGGCCAAACAGCCTTAACGGCTTCGTGGGGCAGGAGCACCTTATCGGCAAGGGCCGCGTGCTCCGCCGCGCTATAGAGACGGACCGCATCCCCTCCGTGATTTTCTGGGGGCCGCCCGGCTGCGGCAAGACCACCCTGGCCAACGTCATCGCCAACAGCACCGGCGCTTTCTTCGCCCCGGTCAGCGCCGTCAGCGCCAGCGTTAATGATTTAAGACGCATCGTCACCCAGGCCAAGGAGCGCCGCCAGGTGCAAAACCAGCGCACCATTTTATTTATCGATGAAATCCACCGCTTCAACAAGACCCAGCAGGACGCCGTGCTCCCCTTCGTCGAGGACGGCACCATCACCCTCATCGGCGCCACCACGGAAAACCCCTCTTTCGAGGTTACCTCCCCCCTCCTCTCCCGCAGTCGCGTTTTGCCCCTCAAGCCCCTCACCCCGGACGAGATCCAGGCGCTCATTTTCCGGGCGCTCACGGACAAGTTCCTGGGCATCGGTGAGCTGAACGCCGAGCTTTCCAAGGACGCCCTGAACCACCTCATCGGCATGTCCAACAGCGACGCCCGCATCGCCCTCAACACCCTGGAGATAGCCGCCCTGAGCACCCCGCCGGACGGCTCCGGCAAGCGCGTCATCTCCCTGGAAACCATCGAGGACGCCTTCCAGAAACGCGCGGTGCTTTACGATAAAGCCGGCGAACAGCATTACGACCTTATTTCCGCCCTGCACAAGTCCATGCGGGACTCGGACCCGGATGCCTCTATCTACTGGCTGGCGATGATGCTGGAAGCCGGGGAAGACCCGCTTTACATCGCCCGCCGCCTGATACGCTTCGCCTCGGAGGACGTCGGCCTGGCGGACCCGCAGGCGCTTTCGGTGGCGATGGCCGCCCAGCAGGCGGTGCACTTTATCGGTATGCCGGAGGGCAACCTCGCCCTGGCCGAGGCGGCGGTTTACCTCGCCACCGCCCCCAAGAGCAACTCGCTCTACGCGGCCTACACCAAAGTCCAGGAAGAGATTAAAAAGGGCGCCTCGGAAAGCGTGCCGATGCACCTGCGCAACGCGGTCACCCCGCTGATGAAAGACCTGGGCTACGGCCAGGACTACAAGTACGCCCATGACTACCCGGACCATATTGTGCAGCAGGAGCACCTGCCGGGCACGCTCAAGGAAAAGAGGTTCTATAACCCCGGCGTCCAGGGTTACGAGCGCCAGATACTGGCCCGCATGAAGGAATGGGCGCAGAGAAAAGCCCACCAGGACCTTTTCAACCGGGAACCCAGACCGGAAGAATAACCCCCTCCTCTCCCCCCCGGCTTTGTATTAAAAGTAACTGATTCCTGTCACTCTTCGTCACTATCGCCTGCCAAAGCCTGGTGCGGCGAGCAGGTTATTCCTCAGAATGACATTTGATACAGCCCCCCCCCTTTCTTGACAACCATCGCATCTCTAAACTAAACTCTTTTTGGTTAAAACAAGGAGGAGCCATGCCTAGATTTCCTTTTATGCCCCGGGAACAGAAGTTCTTTGACCTCTTCGAGCAGAGCACCCAGAACACCGTCAAGGCCGCCCGGGCGCTCAAGGAAATGATTGATTCCTGGCAGTTCGTTGACAGCCGCGTCGCGGAGATTACCGAGCTGGAGCACCAGGGCGACACCATTACCCACCAGATAATTTCCCTGCTGCACCGCACCTTCGTCACCCCCTTCGACCGCGAGGACATCGCCCTGCTGGCGCACACCATGGACGACGTTATCGACTTTATTCACGCCACGGCCGATGCCATGTTCATCTACAAGATTCCCAGTCCCACCCCCCGCGCCAAAGAGCTGGCGGATATTATCCTCCAGGGCACCATAGAGGTGGAAAAAGCCGTCAGGGGACTGCGACACAAGTCGGAGTTCAAGCAAATCCTGGAAGGGTGCGTGGAAATCAATCGACTGGAAAATATGGCCGACCGCGTTTACCGCGCCGCTATCGGTGAGCTGTTCGATGATGCCGCCAATATCGCCCAGGTAATCAAGTGGCGGGAAATCTACGAGCACATGGAAAGCGCTACGGACCGCTGTGAGGATGTGGCGGATGTCCTGGAGGGCGTGGCCCTCAAGAACGCCTGATTTCAGACATTTAGCTCGCGCCGCGTTACCCGGCATTTCTCCGCGGCGATAATCGCCAGGAAATCCGCTACCGTGCGGTCTATCTCATTTTCCCGGTTGACGATGACGTAGTCGAACATATCGAGCTGGTCTATCTCTTTTTCCGCGGTATTCAGACGCAGTTCCAGTTCCTCCGCGGATTCCGTCCGGCGCTTTCGCAAACGTTTTTCCAGTTCCGCCAGAGAGAGGGTACAGAGGAAGATAAGGATGGCTTGCGGCACTTTTTTCTTGATTGTCACCGCGCCCTGGACATCTATTCTTACAATGACGTCCCGTCCGTTTTTCAGCGCCTGCCGTACCGGCGCGATTGGCCGGCCGTAATAATTGCCGTAGACCTTGGCCCATTCCAGCATCTGGCCGGAGTTGATCATTTCCTGGAACTTTTCTTTGGAGACGAAGTAGTAATCATAACCTTCTTTTTCGCCGGGGCGGGGCGCGCGGGTGGTCGCCGAGACGCTTATATACAGGGGGAGGCCGGACTTGCGGAGGCCATCCAATACGGTGTCCTTGCCGGCGCCGGACAGGCCGGATAAAACAATCAATAAGGGTTTGTCCCCGCCATTGACGGCGGACAACCTATCACGCTTCGTCGGGGTCATTTTGGTCCTGCTTAGCCGGGATGCCGGTGCGGCTGGACTGCAAGCGGCTGGCTATTGTCTCCGGCGCCAGGGCCGCCAGGACTATGTGGCCGCTGTCCGTAAAAATAACGGCCTTGGTACGCCGGCCGCTGGTCATGTCTATCACCTTGCCGCTGCTGCGGCCGTCATGGATGATGCGTTTGGTAGGGGCGGAGTTCGGCGAGGCTATAGCTATCGCCCGGTTCATGGCCAGGATATTCCCGAATCCGATGTGCACCAGTTCACTATTCATACTGTCACCTCGTCAAATTCCTGAGGCTGAAATCCACGCGCCGGTGCGGTTAAAGTTTTTTGAATAACTGCCTCGCTGGAAAAGCCCTCCAATAAACTATCACTTGTTCCCAGGCTTGTCAAGGGCGGCTGTATGGCCCGGATGCCGGTAAAGGGGGAGAGATATTTGAAATTCCTACTCATATTCTAACGCAAAATGGGCAAAATACCCTGTTTGGGGACTTTTCATGCGGCGCTTATTGTGCTATAATGCTAATCGTAACTTGGAAAAAGGTCATTAACAACTGTATAGTACCGGTTAGAGACAAGTCTCTTGGTGGTTAGAGCGAGGTGGTACCACCCGTTCCCATCCCGAACACGGAAGTGAAACGCCCCAGCGCAGACGATACTGAGGGGACAACCCTTTGCGGAAAATATGCCACTGCCAGGAGACTTTTCTTTATCTAGGGGGCTAGGCCTTAAGGTACTATATGCAACCAGGGCAGTTATCCCTATTGCTATTGCCAACTACATTATTATAAGATTAGAAGTAGAGTGGTATCCAGAAGGATAATGTAGCACCATGGAGTGGATATGGCCAGCAGGTTTGAAAAATTCTCTGAAAGAGCCCGCCGCGTCCTCACGATAGCCCAGGAAGAGGCACGCAACCTTAACCACAGCTATATCGGCACCGAGCATATTCTACTTGGTCTGGTTCGTGAGGAAGAGGGCGTCGCCGCCAAGGTTCTTACCAATCTCGGTATCGGCCTGGGTAAAGTGCGTTCGGCGGTGGAATTTATCATCGGGCGGGGTGAAAAACCCGGCTCCGGTGAGACCGGCCTTACCCCCCGCGCCAAAAAAGTAATCGAGCTTGCCATTGACGAGGCCCGCCAGATGGGCCATAACTATATCGGCACCGAGCACCTGCTGCTCGGGCTTCTCCGCGAGGGAGAGGGCGTCGCCTCCAGCGTTTTAGACAGCTTCGGCATTACCCTGGAAAGAGCGCGGTCGGAGGTCACCCACATCCTTTCGCAGAGCACCCCCAAGGCCCGCATGACCCGCTCCTCCAGCAAGACCCCGGCGCTGGACCAGCTGGGCACCGACCTTACGGAAGCCGCCCGCAAAAAGAAACTGGACCCCATTATCGGGCGCCATAAAGAGATTGAGCGCGTTATCCAGATTTTAAGCCGCCGCACCAAGAACAACCCCGCCCTTATCGGCGAGCCGGGCGTGGGCAAGACCGCTATCGTGGAGGGGCTGGCGCAGCAAATCGTGGCCGGTCTCGTGCCGGAAACGCTGGAAGACAAGCGCCTCATCGCCCTGGACATGGGCTCGCTGGTGGCCGGCACCAAGTACCGCGGCGAGTTTGAAGAGCGGCTCAAGAAAATTATTGAAGAAATCAAGACCGCCGGCAACTGCATTATATTTATCGATGAATTTCACACCATGGTGGGCGCCGGCGCCGCTGAGGGCGCCGTGGATGCCGCCAATATCCTTAAGCCTTCCCTGGGTAGGGGCGAGCTGCAATGCATCGGCGCTACCACCCTGGATGACTTCCGCAAGTACGTGGAGCGGGATGCGGGTTTGGAACGCCGTTTCCAGCCGGTGCTGGTGGAAGAGCCTTCCGTGGACGAGACCCTGCTCATTCTCCGCGGTATCCGGGAAAGATATGAAGAGCACCACCACCTGCGCATCTCCGATGAAGCCTTAAGCGCGGCGGCCTCGCTGGCGGCCCGCTATATCCCGGACCGCTTCCTGCCGGACAAGGCCATAGACCTGGTTGATGAAGCGGCCTCCCGCGTGCGCATCCGCCACAGCACCATGCCCATTTCCCTGAAACAGAGCAAGGAAAAACAGGACATACTGCGCCGGGACAAGGACGCCGCTCTGGCCAACCAGCAGTATGATTACGCCGCGGAGCTCCGCGAGCAGGAGCTCCAGAATGAAGACAAGATAAAACAGCTGGAAACCGAATGGAAGAGCGAGCAGGAGTTGGAAGACGTTCTCGTTAAGAAAGAGGACATCGCCGAAGTGGTCAGCATGTGGACCGGCGTGCCGATGGTCCAGCTCGCCGACGATGAGGCGAGCCGGCTCCTTAACATGGAAGAGTCCCTGCACAAGCGCATCGTCGGCCAGGAAGAGGCCGTTAAAGCCATTTCCCGCGCCGTACGCCGCGCGCGTTCCGGCATTAAAGATTTGAAGAGACCCATGGGCGTGTTCCTCTTCCTCGGGCCTACCGGCGTCGGCAAGACGGAGATGGCCAAGACCCTGGCCGAGTACATGTTCGGCAACGAGGACGCCCTGATCCGCATAGACATGTCCGAGTTCATGGAGAAATTCGCCGTTTCCCGCCTGGTAGGCGCGCCCCCCGGCTATGTCGGCTATGATGAGGGCGGCCAGCTGACCGAGGCAGTCCGGCGCAAGTCTTACAGCTGCATCCTGCTGGATGAAATAGAAAAAGCCCACCCGGACGTATTTAACCTGCTTTTGCAGATTTTCGATGACGGCCATTTAACGGACGCCAAGGGCCGCCGCGTGGACTTCCGCAACAGCATTATCATTATGACCAGTAACTTCGGCGCGGTGGAAATCCGCCGCGGTTCGCTCGGTTTCGCCCAGCATAACGACGAAACCAAGTCGCGGGAGCACTCTTACGAGAAGATGCGGGACGACCTCCTTAACAAGCTCAAGGACAGCCGCGAAAGCTATTTCCGCCCCGAGTTCCTCAACCGTATCGATGATATTATCGTGTTCCACACTCTCACCGAACAGCAGATACGCTCTATCGTGGATATGATGCTGGGCAACGTCAGCAAGCAGCTGGCGGAAAAAGAAATCAAGCTCCAGGTAACCACTGCCGCCAAGGACTTCCTGGGCAAAGAGGGTTACAAGGAAGAGTACGGCGCCCGCCAGTTGCGCCGCGTTATCCAGAACAAAGTGGAAGACAAGCTCTCGGAGGCGGTGCTCAGGGGCGGCCTCAAGACTTTCAAGAGAGTGTACGAGCTTAAAGCCACCGTGAAGAACACCGCTATCCTGGATGCCGTGCTCAAGGCGGTTAAAACCATCCCGGATAAGCGAGCGGCGGAAAAAGAAGATGACAAGTTCCGCGTGGTGCCGGAAATCCTTCAGGCGGAAGCCTCCGGCGATGAGTTGAGCGTTTACGCCTCGGAAAGCACCAAGTATGATGTGGAAAAGATTATCAAAGAGCTGCTGGAAGAGGCCAGGCAGGATCAACCCAAGAAGAGGATTAAGATAGATAAAGAGTACAGCATCACGGAAGACGCCTTCGTGACCGAGGTTGTGGTTGACATTAACGATGAGGAAATCGTTATCGATTCCCGTGAAAACTTATCTTTGCCCCAGTTGCCCGTGGTCGCCGGGGTGGACTAAAGCATAAATTTCCTAGAGTGACTTAAAAACCGACTTCTAGTATAATAGGGCGGTGGCAGTGAAAACTCCACCGCCTTTGTTATTTGTTGAGTGTACCGGGAAAGGGGGACCATAAATTGGCCAGGGAAACGGTTGAAGTTCCTATCACGGGCAAGATTATCAGCGTGGAGGTAAAACCCGGCGATAAAATCAAAGAGGGTGACGTGCTTTGCGTGCTGGAGTCCATGAAAATGGAAAACCCCATCATCGCGCCGGTGGACGGCACGGTGACCCAGGTTGGCATTCAGGTGGACCAGGTGGTCAAGCCCGGTGAAATGATTGCCGTTATAGAATATTAATAGATTTCGCTTGCCTCGCCGTGAAGATAAAATTCCGGCGGGGCATCGTTGTATATCGGGGCAGACAGGGGAGGGCATAAAACATGGAATGGTCTTTCGGCCTGACGATGACGGTGGCGGGGATGGGCGTAACCTTCATCACCCTGTACCTGCTCACGCTCCTTATCCGCCTGCTTAATAAACTGTTCCCCTTTAAGAACGAAGAGGAGAAAAAGAGCCGGACTTAATGGACGCGTTGCTGGATGCCTTAAGCAGCCTGGGGCAGGGCTTTACCCATTTGACCTGGCAGGGTGGCATCATGATCGGCATCGGCTGCCTGCTGCTTTACCTCGGCATCGGCCGGAAAATAGAGCCCCTGCTGCTGGTGCCTATCGGCTTCGGGGTAATCCTGGGCAACCTGCCGCTGGCCAACCTCTCCGCGCAGGACGAGGGCGGCGTTATCAACCTGCTCTATGTCTCCGGCATCCTTACCGAGCTTTTCCCGGTGCTGCTGTTCGTGGGGCTGGGGGCGATGATAGATTTCGGGCCGCTGCTGGCCAACCCGGTGGTGCTCATCTTCGGGGCGGCGGGGCAATTCGGCATCTTTATCACGCTGTTGCTGGCGCTCGCGCTGGGCTTCGCCAAACAGGAGGCGGTATCGATTGCCGTTATCGGCGCCTGTGACGGCCCCACCGCTATCTACGTTACCTCCAGGTTCGCCCGCGACCTCCTGCCGGCGGTATCTATCGCCGCTTACTCCTACATGGCGCTGGTGCCCATTATCCAGCCGCCGATTATGCGGGCGCTGACCACTAAAAAGGAACGCGCCACGCTGATGCCTACCGGGGAGAAGCAGGTATCGCAGAAAGTGAAAATCCTCTTCCCCATCATCGCCGGCATCGTCACTATCCTGATAGCCCCCATGGGCGCGCCCCTGATGGGCATGCTCATGCTGGGCAACCTGCTCAAAGAGAGCGGCGTGGTCAACCGCCTGGTGGATGTAGCGCAGAACACCATCGCCAACATGGTCACGCTTTTGCTGGGGCTGTGCATCGGGGCGTCCATGCTGGGCGGCAACTTCCTCAAGTGGGACACGATTCTGGTCTTTCTGCTGGGCTTCCTGGCGATATCCCTGGACACGGTCACCGGCGTCCTGCTCGGCAAGCTGATGCGCGTCATCAGCAAAGGTAAAATCAACCCGCTTTTGGGCGCGGCCGGCACCTCCGCTTTCCCCATGTCCGCCCGGGTGGTGCAGCGGGAGGGCCAGAAAGCCAACCCCCGCAGCTTCCTCCTCTGGCACGCCGTGGGGGCCAATACGGGCGGCCAGATAGGTAGCGTCATGGCCGCCGCCGTCATGCTGGCGGTAATGAGCGGGCTGGGGATTGGGCCGTTATAAAAACTCCCCTGACCCCTCTTTACGAAAGAGGGGCAATCTGTCGTCTCCCTTTCGTAAAGGGAGATTGAGAGAGGGATTTTGTTCACCGGGCATAGTGCCGCTGGGATAGGGTTCGCCCCCCCTGACCCCTCTTTACGAAAGAGGGGCAATCTGTCGTCTCCCTTTCGTAAAGGGAGATTGAGAGAGGGATTTTGTTCACCGGGTATAGTGCCGCTGGGATAGGGTTCGCCCCCCCTGACCCCTCTTTACGAAAGAGGGGCAATCTGTCGTCTCCCTTTCGTAAAGGGAGATTGAGAGAGGGATTTTAGTAAAACCATCCCGATGCAAGCTTGCCGCCGTGACAACCATCTATTGTAAATCATCTATTTCCAGGATAAACTGATAACTGTCTACTGTTAACTGTAAACCGCCTCCTGCTATACATAAAGCAAAAAACAAATGCCCGGATTTTGAAGCTGATTTAACATAAACAAAAAAACAATTAATCGTAGCTGATTACGTACGGAAAATAATAAAAAAATTAAAAAAACAATTAACAACAGCTTTTACTTTTAACCTGTAGTTTTGTGCCGGTTTCTTACCTCGTGCGGCGCCCTGTATCAACGATGGGGACTCGGGAAGCTTGGCGTGCTTCTCCTCCCCCTCCCTTGCCTTCCGCCCCCAAAAATACTAAACTCAACCTATGAGCAAGTCCTCCGGCAAGGTCGTTTTCGTCTGCAAGGAGTGCGGCAAGGAAAGCTTTAAGTGGCTCGGGCGCTGCCCGGACTGCAATACCTGGAACAGCTTTAGTGAGATGACCGTCAAGGCGGAGCCGGCTTTAGCCCGTCCCTCCGGCCCGCCCTCTTTGCCCCGGGAGCTTTCACAGGTAGAGATAGAGAGCGCCGACCGCTCCCCTTTACCCCTCGCGGAGTTCAACCGCGTGCTGGGCGGCGGCCTGGTGGCCGGGTCGCTGGTCCTGATTAGCGGCGACCCCGGTATCGGCAAGTCCACCCTTCTATTGCAGGCGGCGGCCTCTATGGCGGGCGATGACAGCCGCGTGGTCTATGTCACCGGCGAGGAAACCGTGCGTCAGATCAAGCTCCGCGCCGATAGGCTGGGGTTGGGTGGTGCCGGACTCTATATCATGGCGGAGACGGACCTGGATGCCGTGCTGGAACAGGTTGACCGGGCGGACCCCGCCCTGGTGATTATCGACTCCATTCAGACGGTCTATACCCCCGGCGGGGATTCGGCGGCGGGCAGCGTCTCCCAGGTGCGGGACTGCACCATGCGTTTGATGCAGTGGGCCAAGATGCGCGGCGTGCCCGTTTTCATATCGGGCCACGTCACCAAGGAAGGCGCCATCGCCGGGCCGCGCGTCCTGGAGCATATCGTGGATGTCGTCCTCTACCTTGAAGGCGAGCCGTTCAGCGCCTACCGGCTGCTGCGCTGCGTGAAAAACCGCTTCGGCTCTACCAACGAGGTGGGCGTTTTTGAAATGAAAGAGGCCGGGATGATAGAGGTGAGCAACCCCTCCCTGGCCTTCCTCTCCCGGCGCGGCACGGAAACGATTGGCTCGGCCGTGGTGCCGGTCATCGAAGGCAGCCGCCCGCTGCTGGTGGAAATCCAGGCCCTTACCACCCTCAACAGCTTCGGCCAGCCGCGGCGCACCGTTAACGGAGTGGACTTTAACCGCCTGCTTTTGGTGGCGGCGGTGCTTTCCCGCCGCGTGGGTCTTAAGCTCGGCAACCAGGATATCATCGTCAACGTTACCGGCGGCCTCAAAGTGGGCGAGCCGGCGGCGGACCTGGGCATGGCTTTAGCCATCGCCTCCAGCTATAAAGACGCGGAGGTCGCCCCGCATACGGCGGTGGTGGGTGAAGTGGGCTTGAGCGGAGAGCTGCGCCCCGCCGCCCAGATGGACAGAAGGCTGAACGAAGTCGCCCGTCTGGGCTTTAAGCGCTGCATCGTGCCCAAAACGGAGGCTAAATTCACCGTCCCAAAGGATTTGGAGATAGTAATCGCGGGCACGCTGCGGGAAGCGGTCTATAAAGGGCTGGCGGGGGGCGGCAAAGCGCGGGAGGCGGTAGATGGGGGAGACTAAAGACGCTTACGCCGTGGCGCTTATTTTTAACGGCGAGGTGGAAAAAGCCTTAGCCGGGCTGCATCGTGACTTCCAGCAGTATGTGACCTACACGCTGGTGCCCCACATCACCCTGGTTTACCCCTTTACCCCCGCCGGCGGCATCGAAAGCGTTATTCACCGGCTGGATGATATAGGTAAAAGCCACCGGCCTTTCCGCCTGACACTGGAAGGCATCAAGTATTTTGAGACGGTGAACAACGTGGCCTACGTAGCGGTTAAAGAGCAGGAGGCGCTCAAGGCCTTCGTGGACACGATAGTGAAGTCCATACGCGGGGTAATCACGGGCTATTACGCGGAAAAGGACTATGACCCCGCTCATTATATCCCGCACCTGACCATCGGTGAAAAAATCCCCCATGACGTCTTCCCGGAGGTAAAAAAGCGCTTTGCCGATTACCCCATCTCCCACGAATGCGAGATAACCCGCTTCACCCTGGCCGGGGAGGCTGACGGGCAGTGGGAAACGCTAAAGGTTTTCCGGCTGGAGGGGTGAGGAAAATTTATAAGGAGACCGGATTCCCGCTTTTCCCTTCGACCGGCTCAGGGCGAGCGGGAATGACGGGGGAAGACAGTGAGATTGCCGCGCCTCCCGATTCGTTTGGGGGCAGGCGACTCATCGGGATGGCTCGCAATGACAGGAGAAAGTAAGGGAGTCGGGGGGATGGATTGTTAAGGGGAAAAGAAAAGGTGAATTTGAATTACCATGCCTGAAGGAAAAGTCGCCGCGGGGGAAATCCTCCTTCTATCCCCCTTTAAGAAGGGGGACAATAGTAAGGGCTGCATTTGATAATGGAAACAAGAAATACCGTCGTCTCCCTTTTTAAAAGGGAGAGTGAGAAGGATTCGGTGATTCCATATAATAAAAACCTGAAAGAATTATCAAAAAGTCTCCGGAATAATCTTACGGAAGCTGAACGGTGTTTATGGCAAAGACTCAAGTTAAAACACCTCGGTTACGTATTTTATCGGCAAAAACCAATCGGCAACTACATCGTTGATTTCTATTGTCAAAAAGCGAAGCTGGTGGTTGAAGTTGATGGCGGACAGCACTTTACAGATGAAACGGCTGGGAACGACAGGATTCGGGATGAATATCTACAAAGCCTTGGCTTAAAGGTATTAAGGTTTTCTAATTCCGAGGTGTTAAAATACACCGATAGAGTTGCGGAAAAGATTCAAATATTTATAAATAATGGAGTCAGGCCTAGCCATGCCCAGTGAAAAAGTCGCCGCTATCATCGTTGCCGCGGGGGACAGCCGCCGCATGGGGGACGTGGACAAAATGTTCGCCCCCCTCGCCGGCCGCCCCGTCCTGGCGCGCGTCCTGGATACCTTTCAGGCCTGCCCCAAAATCGACCGCATAATCGTCGTTATGCATGAAAAGAATTTAGAGCAATTCCGCCGTCTGGCGGCGCAGGAGAATTGGGGCAAAGTCGCGGACATCTGCGCCGGTGGCAAGAGGCGGCAGGACTCGGTAGCGGAGGGGCTTAAAAGGGTGGGGGAAGTCGTTTGGGTCGTCATTCATGACGGCGCCCGACCCCTCGTCACCGCCGACCTTATAGAGCGGGGGCTGGCGGTGGCGGAGGAAACCGGGGCCGCTGTAGCCGCCGTGCCGGTCATCGACACCATTAAAGAGGTGCGGGACGGCGGGATAGTGCGCCAGACGCTCCCACGTGAAAATCTAAGGGCGGTACAGACGCCGCAGGTGTTCAGGCATGATGTCATTAAAAACACCTATAAATATTCCGCCGGAGACGTCACCGATGACGCCGCCCTGGTGGAAAAAGCCGGTTATAAAGTTAAGCTTTACCCCGGCTCTTATGATAATATAAAAATAACCACCGCCAACGACCTTTTAATCGCGGAGGCTTTGCTGAAAAAACATGAGCGGTAATATGCGCATCGGCATCGGGTATGACGTGCACCCCCTGGTCGCCGGGAGGAAACTGGTGCTGGGCGGCGTGGAGATTCCCCATCCCAAAGGGCTTGACGGCTGGAGTGACGCCGATGCCCTCACCCACGCCGTCATCGACGCGCTGTTAGGGGCGGCGGCGCTGGGGGATATCGGGCAGCATTTCCCGCCCGGCCAGCCGGAATACGAGGGGATTTCCAGCCTCGTTTTGCTGGAGGAAGTGGTGGAAAAGCTGGAGGAGAAGGGCTGCCGCGTGGGCAATATAGATGCCACCGTGGTAGCGGAAAAGCCCCGCCTCCGTGAGTATATCGACGATATGCGGCATAATCTCAGCCACGTGCTGGGCATCGATATGGACCGGGTCAGCGTTAAAGCCAGCACCCACAATGGCCTGGGCTTCATCGGGAACGAGGAGGGGATAGCCGTTTACGCCGTGGCCATGATAGAGGAGTCTCCCAACAAGTAACCGCTCACCCTGAGCTCGTCGAAGGGTGAAGCATCACACCGCTATGGTTCGACAGGCTCACCATGAGCGGGAGTAAAGGAATTGGTATGAAAATATCTGACACCCTGACCGGTAAAAAAACGGACTTCCAGCCCCGCGGGGATGTAGTCACCATGTACGTCTGCGGCATCAATCCCTACGCGGATTCCCACATCGGACACGCCATGAGCTATATCTTTTTTGACGTCGTCCGGCGCTACCTGGAGTTCCGCGGCTATAAAGTGAAACACGTGGAAAACATTACGGACGTGGAGGACAACATCATCAACCACGCCAACCGGCTGGGCATCACCGTCAAAGAGCTAACGGAAAATTACGCCGCCCGCCACTTTGAGGACATGGACCGACTCAACAACCTGCGGCCGCACGTCATGCCCAAAGCCACGGAGACGATACCGGAAATCATCGCCACCACCCAGGGGCTTATCGCCAAAGGCTACGGTTACGCGGTAGGGGGCAACGTCTATTTCCGGGTGCGCCAGGCGGCGGACTACGGCAAGCTTTCCAAACGCACTTTCGAGCAGATGATGGCCGGGGCGCGGGTGGAGATAGGCGAGGAAAAAGAAGACCCCATGGACTTCGTCCTCTGGAAAGCCGCCAAGCCCGGCGAGCCGTCCTGGGACAGCCCCTGGGGCAAAGGGCGTCCCGGCTGGCACATCGAATGCAGCGCCATGTCCATCAAGTACCTCGGCGAGCAGATTGACATTCACGGCGGCGGACAGGACGTGGTCTTTCCCCACCATGAAAATGAGATTGCCCAGAGTGAAAGCTACACTGGCAAAAAGCCTTTCGTGCAGTACTGGATGCACAACGGGCTGCTCCAGATGGGCGCGGAGAAGATGAGCAAGAGCCTGGGCAACCTGATAACCATCCGCGATTTCCTGACCAAATACAGCGCGGACGCCCTCCGGCTCTTTGTTTTGAGCTCTTACTACCGCAACCCCATCACCTATACGGAAGAGTCCATCCGGGCGGCGCAGGCCGGGGCGGAAAGGCTGCGGCGCGTGGTGGAAAAAGAAGATGCCGCCGGTACGGGCCAGGCGCTTGATGCCAAGCCCTATTATGCTAAATTTATCGAAGCTATGGACGACGACTTTAATGCCTCGCAGGCTATCGCCGCGCTTTTTGACCTGGCGCGGGACATCAACCGGGCGGAAGAAGAGGGCATGGATGTCAGCGAGGCCCGCCGCCGTTTGCGGGAGCTGGGCGGGGTGCTGGGGCTGACCTTTAAAGCGGACGAGGAGCCGCCGCTGGACATCGCGCCCCTGCAAAAGCTGGCGGCCTCTATTAACGAAAAGGTGAAAGCAGTCGGCGTTGCCGCCGCGGCGGTGACTGATGACGCCGACTCTTTAATGGCGGGACTCATCGCCGTGCGTAAAGAGCTGAGAAAAGCCAAACAGTTCCAGCTCGCCGATGAGCTGCGCAACGGCCTGGCCGGGCTGGGCATTACCCTGGAAGATACGCCGCAGGGCACCGTCTGGAAGAGAAAAAGATAAACTTACTCTGAAAGCACCGCCCGTGAGCAGGCTATCCCCAGCCCCTCCAGCCCGAAAACGATGATAAAAGCGGCCGCCAGTATTATCAGCTGGCTGTTATTCAATTCCATATCGGTAAGGCCGGCCACAACAAAACTGACGGCGTAAATGACGGTAATAAGGTGGTCGAAGACCATCGTACGCAGGCTCAGTGATTCCAGTACTTCCCTATCGGTCAATCCCTGCCTGAAAACAGTACGTACGTTCCATATTATCAGCGGCAGCAGGATAACTGAAAGGTAGGCGCTGATTACCGGCACACCGAAGAATATGTTGACGATAATATTCACGTAGCACAGGATGAGCAGGACGGTGTACAGGATGCCTGCCTTTTCCCTGCCCAGCCTGACCGCCAGGTTGTTCTTGCCGGAAAGCTTGTCCGACTTTATATCCGGGATTTCATTCATCAGTATCACCAGGAAAACGCTGACAGCGCCGGGCAGGGACACCAGCGTAGCCACCGCGTTAAGGCTGCCGGTCTGCAGGTAGTAGCCGGAGATGGTAGCCAGCCAGCCGCAGGTAAACCAGATGGCTATTTCACCCCACCCCCGGTAGGCAAGCTGCAGCGGCTTGGCGGTATAAAAATAGCCGGTGATAATCGCTATCGCTCCCAGGGGGATGGTCAGCGGCCCGGTCTTGAAGCCAAAATACAGCCACAGCCCGATGCCGCCGGCGGCGGCGAGAAACACGTAAGCGGCGATAATGGCCAGGTGGTGGGGGATAAGCCCCATCGGCAGTATGCGGCTACCGCCGGACAGCAGGTGATAGCCTTTATTGGCGATATCCGTATCGTAGTCGTAATACTCGTTCACGAGGAAGGTCATCAGCATGATGCAGAGGACGGCCGCCGATGACAGGAGCAGTATCAACCAGTCGATAGGGTTGCCCCGGCTCCAGGCGATGACGGCGCCGAGGAGAAAGGGAAGAATCCCGCGTGCGCTGGCCCCGAGGCGGAAAAGCGCCAGCCATGAAAACAGATTTTTCCCGGCGGAGATAACCTGTCCCGGCATATCTCTCCTTATAGTCTGGCTGGCTCAAGGCGAACGGATGGAGGTATTTTCCGGGCGTTGAGTGACGGCAGCCAGCGGAAATTGCTATATATAAAACCAGGCCTGATACCAAATAAGGCACTGCCGGAGCAATGCCTTATAATTTAGTTCCAACGCACAACCCAACCCCGCAATTATGCCCGACCGGTAAAACCAACCGCTACCCCGCCCCCCTATTTTTCGCCAATCGGGGAACAAATGCTATACTCGGGGGTTATAACCCACTTTACAACCCCCGAGTGCGTTAACGAGACGAGGGATGGAGAATGCCCTTTAGCCCTTGCCGATGCGGAATACCTTGGTGCCGCAGCTGGGGCAGGTGCCCTGGGTGGCCGGCCTCTTGTTCTTCAGGGTGACCGCCTTGGCGTTTTTCATTTCTACTTTCTTCCTGCATTTCATGCAATAAGCCTGCATTGTGCACCTCCTATATTATCCTTGCCTAGCAGAGTATCAAACCTGAGCATATTTGTCAATACCCGCAGGCACAAAAATAGTCACAATTTTCATAAATCTGTCAGGGAAAGCGCCAAACGGCGTTATCCAGCCCTTTGGGGAACGGAAAACAGGTACGCGCGCCGGTTGCGCTTTAGGGAAAAATAAAGGTATGTTCGCCTTGGCCAAGAAGAAAGAAATGGCGTCCTAGATGGTGACTCTCAGGGATACGATGGAGAGTACGATGAAAACGAACACCAGCACGATGGTAAGCTGGAAGAGGGTCTTTTCCACCCCCCGCTTGGTGCGGTACACCGTGTCCGCCTGGCCGAAAATGCCGCCCAGCCCGCCGCCCTTGACCTGCAGCAGGGTAACGGCTATCAAGGCCACCGCGACTACCAGCTGCGCGATATATAAATAAGTTTCCATCTACCGTTTCTCCACTAGCTGTTACTTCACTTCCGCCAGTTTCCGCCTCAGCACCTCGTTGACCAGCTGCGGATTGGCGCGCCCCTTGCTCGCTTTCATTACCTGCCCGACCAGGAACTTCAGGGCTGTTTCCTTGCCCGCCTTGAAGTCGGCCACCGGCTGCACATTTGAGTTTATCACGTCGGCCACTATTTTCTCAAGCTCACCCGTATCGCTTATCTGGCTGACGCCGCGCTCTTTAATAATATCGGCTGCCGCCTGGCCGGATTTAAACATTTCTTCCAGCACGGTCTTGGCGGTGGCGGTGTTGATGGCCCCGTGTGCGCTTACTATCAGCGCGGCCAGCCGGTCCGGCGGCACTTTAGCGCGGAACGCGGTGATATCTATGTCATTGGCGCTGGTAATCCGGCTGACCTCGCCGGTAAGCCAGTTGCTCATTTCTTTCGGCGCCACGTCTTTTTCACACCTGGCGCCCTCTTCAAAATAGTCGGCCACGGCCTTGGACTCGGTCAGCAGCCGGGCGTCGTACATGGAAAGCCCGTAATCGGCGATAAACCTGTCGCGCCGGGCTTCCGGCAGCTCGGGCAGCTTTGCCCGCACCGCTTCCACCCATTCACGGCTTATCACCACCGGCGGCAGGTCCGGCTCCGGGAAGTAGCGGTAGTCATGGGCGTACTCTTTGCTGCGCTGGGAGACGGTCTTGCCTTCCGGCTCCACCCAGCCACGCGTCTCCTGGACGAGTTTTTTCTCTTCCGCCACGGCTTTGCGCTGGCGTACCGCCTCGTACTCCATGGCCATGAAGACCGCTTTGAAGCTGTTCAGGTTCTTCACCTCCACCTTGGGGCCGAGCTCTTTGCTCCCCACCGGGCGGATGCTGATATTGGCATCGCAGCGGAAGCTGCCTTCCTCCATATTGCCGGTGGAAACGCCGAGGTACTGTAAAATACTGCGCAGCTTGACCAGGTACTGGCGCGCTTCCTCCGGCGAGCGCAGGTCCGGATCGCTGACGATTTCCATCAGCGGCGCGCCGGAGCGGTTGACGTCCACCAGGCTGTAGTCCTCCCCGCCGGCATTGCGGTGCTGCAGCTTGGCTACATCTTCCTCCAGGTGGACATGGTTGATGCCGATTTGCCTGGTAGCGCCGTCAATCTCGATGGTGATAAAGCCCTTCTGGCTGATAGGCGCGTAGGCCTGGGAAATCTGGTAGCCTTTCATCAGGTCCGGGTAGGCGTAGTTCTTGCGGTCGAACCGGGTGAAATCGGAGATGGCGCAGTTCAGCGCGAGGGCGGTCATCATGGTGAATTCCACGGCCTGCCGGTTGATGACCGGCAGCACACCGGGCAGGCCCAGGCACACCGGGCAGACGTGGGTGTTGGGCGGCGCGCTGGCGTAGTCCGCGCTGCACCCGCAGTACATCTTGCTTTTAGTCAATAGCTGGGCGTGTACTTCCAGCCCGATGATTGTTTGGTAGTCCATAGCGGTTACGCGTTGAAAAACAACATATCAAGTATAGCGCAAAGCAGAGGGAGGGGCAAGGGAAGCTCTAAATCCTAATATCTAAATTCTAAACGGGGGGGAGGGGGTTTAGGGTTTAGTTGCTAGAGCTTAGAAATTGTATTTGTAACTGTGCTATAATTTTTAAGTTATCACGGGGCCGTAGTTCACTCGGGAGAACGTCGCGTTTGCATCGCGAAGGTAGGGGGTTCGAATCCCCCCGGCTCCACCAAGCTTCAGTTTCTTAACCCAGGGTATCATAGGTTGTACCAGACCTGCGGATCGCCGAGTAATCTTACTTTTACAATAATTTGACATCATCTTAACTCTTTCCTAACAAGCTAATGCTATA